>NYYB01000068.1 GCA_002685755.1 Nitrospinota bacterium | reverse complement strand
TGAAGAGCGTTTGCACGCCAAGGTTCGAAAGCCAGTTTCTCACGCGTTTCGAAGTGAACTCAGGCCCGTTATCCGAACGAATGTGATCGGGACAAAATGAAAGGGGGCTCCCCGGCCTACCGGATCACCAAAACAGCGCTTAACGCCCTGACGGGCATTCTCGCCGACGAGCTCAGGGACTCGGGCATCCTGGTCAACGCGGCCACCCGGGCTACTGCTTAACCGACATGGGCGGCCCGAGCGCCGCCCGCTCGGCCAAGGAGGGGGCCGACACTCCGGCCTGGCTCGCCACTCTTCCCGGGGGCGGGCCCACGGGCGGATTTTTCTTCGACCGCAAGCTATTTGATTGGTAGAACCGGCGTTCGCGGCCGGATCGGATTTCGTGTAAAACCGGGGCGTCACATATCACGCCCGGCTGGACCAGGAGCTCTCCTTCCCATGACCGAAGATGTACGGCAAGAAGCCGAACACCTGAGCCAGCGCCTTTCGGGCGCGGCGGATTTGGTCGCAAGAGAGGTTGACGATCTTTCCGGCGAGCGGATGACCTTCTCCCGCGACGAGCCCGTCTGGGCCCGGTGGTCGGCCGAAGTTCAGCTTCGCCACATGGCCTGCGTCCCCTGCCGGTGGCTGCACGGCATCTTTCGCGAGGGACTGGAGAACGAAGGGTACCGCCTGCCGGATGTGGACATGGAGACCATCCAGGCGGGAACCGGTCGGCATGTGCCCCCCGAAATCTGCCCGGACCGTGAATCGCTGATCGCTCATATGCGGATGATGTTCGATTTTTGCCTGGAGATTCTCGACCGCGAGACGCTCGAGTCGCTCCGGGCGCTCAAATGCGTGCGGCTGGTGGACACCGAGGCCTGGCGAGAGGATTCCCCCGAGCGGCCCATCGACTTCTGGCGAATGCTCGCGAAACCCCACCCCTACGGGGTGCACGAAGATCCGGACCGGCCCGGCCATTTCCCGATGGAGCTGATCGCGGTCCTCCGACAAATTTACTGGGAAACACTGGCCCACCTTCGCACCATCCAGCGGCTCAAGGGGCTGATGGAGCTGACGATTCGGGCCGAGCTTCCCCGGGAAGGCTATCTGACCGTCCCCAAATTCTACGACTGAGCAGCCGCGTTGAATCAAAAACCAAACCACGAAAACGAAAAAAAAAGCGGTTTATTTTCCTGGAAGCTTCTCGCCGGTCTGGCGCTCATGGCCGTGTTTCTCTGGCTGGCTTTCCGGAAAATACCGCTGGGCAGCTTCATCGATACGCTGAGGGAGGTGAGTCTCCTTCCGCTGGCGGCGGCGGCGGCGATTGTGGTTCTGTCCATCGTCTTACGCGGCTGGCGGTGGAAGATCATGCTAGCCTCCTCCCAGCCCGAACTCAAAAAGCGCTACGCCGTCATGGCCACCGGGGTGGGATACGCGGTGAACCTGGCGATTCCCCGGGGCGGCGAGGTGGCCCGCGCCATATTTCTCAAGAGAATCGCCAGCACTTCTCTGGTGGCGGGCCTGAGTTCGGTCCTGGCCGAGCGCCTGATCGATGTGGTTTCGTTGTGCGTTCTTTTCGTCGCGACTCTCTCGCTCTATCAGCATCAACTCGAAGGCGTTTTTCCGGGCGTCGGGCGGGGAATGTTTTTCGCCGGACTCCTCGCCATGGGGGGGTTCGCCGTCATGTGGGTGATAAGCCGCAATCCGGACAGGACCTCGGGGTGGATCGGGAAAATCCTTTATCGCTTCTGGCCCTCGCAAGCGGAAAGAATATCCGGCTGGGAGGAGAGTTTCTCTCTGGGGCTGGGGGGGGGTTTTGTCCGAAAAAATGCGCCGGCAATGATCGCCCTGACGGCCGGAATATGGCTCCTCTACATCGCCGCCAACTGGACGATTATCTTCGCGTTTCCATCGACCCGGATCGCTTCGCTGACGGTCCTCGACATTTGCGCGGTCACCGTCGTGGTCGCCATTTCCTTTTCTCTCCCCTCGCCGGGCGGCACCGGGACCACCCATTTCTTCGTCAGCCAGATGCTCACCGGAATCTACGGCATCGATCCGGCTCACGCTCTTGCCTACGCCACCCTGCTTCACCTGGTGGGAACCGTTCCGGCCCTTCTCCTGGGCGGGGCATCGGCCATGTTCATGGAATCCGTCAAAACCAGCGAGGCGTCCTGAACCACGCCAGGCGGGCACCTAAAGCCGGCCGGGTTCGGCATAATTAATTTAAGTTCTTTACCTCCGAAATCAGTCGAGATTAAATAGAAAGTATCTGGACTTTGAGCCCTACGGGTGATAAACCATTTTTCAAGTAACAAATAATGAATAATCCGGGGGGGGGTCGGGGTTTCCGCCTGCGGAAACACATCGGAATAACCGGTTTCATGGAGGGAGATAACCATGTCTTTACGGATCAACGACGAAGCGCCTGATTTTTCAGCGGACACGACCCAGGGGCCCATCAGCTTTCACGACTGGATTGGCGAGGGCTGGGCGATAATGTGTTCGCACCCGAAGGATTTTACGCCGGTCTGCACCACCGAGCTCGGATACATGGCCAAGCTCAAACCCGAATTCGACAAACGAAACTGCAAGGTGATCGGCATCAGCGTCGACGGCGTCTCCGATCATGAGAAATGGTCCAAGGACATCGAAAGCTCGCAGGGCCATGCCGTGAATTATCCCTTGATCGGCGACCCCGAACTCAAGGTGGTCAAGGCCTACGACATGCTGCCGGCCGATGCGGGCGACACGTCGGAGGGGCGGACGGCTGCCACAAACGCGACGGCCCGTTCGGTGTTCGTTATCGGGCCGGACAAGAAGATCAAGGCGACGCTCACCTATCCGATGAGCACCGGGCGGAATTTCGACGAGATTGTACGGCTGCTGGATTCCTGCCAGCTGACGGCTAATGAGAAGGTAGCAACCCCGGTGAACTGGCAGCAGGGCGAGGACGTGGTTATCCTGCCGGCCGTGTCGGACGAGGACGCGAAAGCGAAATATCCCGATGGCTGGGAAACCCCGCTTCCCTATATCCGGATGGTGCCGCAGCCGTAAATATCCCATAACAAAAAACCCCGGCGGCTTCCGAGAGAGGCCGTCGGGATTTTTGTTTTGTCAGCCAAGAACTAAAACCTGACCGCACAAGCAGATTCTTCTCTCGCTGCGCTCGTTCAGAATGACAACTTAGTCTTTTGTTCCTTTCATTCTGAGGCAACTTTATTTTTTGTTCCTGTCATTCTGAGCGGAGGGCTAAAGGCCCGGAGTGAAGAATCTGCTTTTTCCGCGATGCCTGCCCGCGCGCTCACCCCCGACACCCGCGCGTAATTCCACCCCGTCTGAAACGGGGTGGCCTCCCAGGTCTCGGGGCCGTGCTTATGGCCCGCCGCCTCCGGGTCTAGGGGGCGTTTCCGGCCTCGTGCTCGATGAGGGCCGCCTTGAGCGCCACGCCCGATCCGAATCCTCCCAGCTCGCCCGAGCTGGCGATGACGCGGTGTCAGGGTATCAGGAGCGGCACCGGATTCCGGTGAAGCGCTCCGCCCACGGCGCGGACCGCGCGGGGCCGCCCGGCCTCGGCCGCCACCCATTTGTAGGAGCGCGTCTCTCCGTAGGGGATCCGCTCCGTCGCGCGGAGGACGTCGCGGCTGAAGGGGGTGAGCGCCGAGAGGTCCACCGCCAGATCGAATGTTTTCCGGCCGCCGCCGAGGTATTCGTCGATCTCCTTGAGGGCCCGGCGCGATACTTCACCCGCCCCGCCGAGATCGCTCTTGCCGTGCTTCGCCCCGCCTCCCCCCCGGAGCATCCGCACCGCCGAAACCTCGTCTCCCGAGTCGCCGACCTCTATTTCTTTCCGGACCCTGGCGATCCACCTTTCAACCTCCGGGCCGGATGGTGCTGTATGTTTCATGGCGCTTTCCTCCTTTTTCGGTCTTATCGCCTCGGGGCCGCCAATCATTTCGGCGGCGCGAATTTCCCTTCTCGCCGCCAGGCCCAGCCGGTCCCGCATCCAGCTCGAAACCGGAAGCTGGGCCAGCTCCGCCGCCCGCCGCAGCGAGCCGAGAAGATCGAGAGAGACACGGATGTTCAGCGGATGCCCCAGACTTAGTTTTCGCTTAACATTCATTTTAGTACCGTAACGCAATTGGCAGTACACATCAAGTGTAGATTGTGGGTTTTTTTTTGGTGATCGGATTTTCCGGGCGCTACCCCGGGCTAATCGCGTCCCTCGCCCGCTCAAGCTCCAAGACTCCGGGCGGGCGCCCGCCGGACTCGACCAGCGCGGCGTCTCCGCCCGCCAGCTCCATCCAAAGGACCGCCTCGCCGAGATCGGCGTCGGGTGAGATGCGCACCGCCCTCGCCGATGATCGATCCTTTCCCGCAAGCACGTCCACCAACTCGCCCGCCGTCAAAAAAGTTTCCGGCGCCCGGATGCGCTCCGAGATCTCCTCTCCGCGAAGAAGCCCGATCAAACGGCCGCCCCCGGCGCACACCGCCGCCCAGGGCGCGTTTTTCCGGTTCATCGCGACCCAGGCCGCGCGCGCGTCATCCTCCGGAGCGACGATCGACACCGCCTGCAAAAAACACTCGCGCACTTTCATGGATGTCTCTATTTGTCCGGCGGGGAAATCTCTTTGCCGGGGGAGGGGGGGGGTGGCCTACTCGCCCCGGAATTCGGGCTTGCGCTTTTCCTTGAACGCGGCGAGCGCCTCGGCAAAATCCTTCGTGAAATTCAGCGGCATCCGGACGGCATTCGAGAATTCGATGGCCTGGCTCATCGGCATCCGGCTGGTCTGCTCGATGACCTTTTTCGCCCCGCGCACGCCGAGCGGGCCGTTGGCCGCGATGGAGCGGGCCAGGGCCAGGGCTTCTTCCATCAGCTGATCGGCGGGATAGGCCCGGTTGACGAATCCGATGCGCTCGGCCTCCTCGCCGTCGAAACGGCGCGCCGTATAGATCAACTCCTTGGCAAGACCGGCGGGGATCACCCGGGGCAGGCGGACCGTCCCTCCCGCGCCGGGAAAAACGCCAAGCGCGGTTTCGGGAAAACAAAGGGTCGCATCGGCGGCGGCGAGGCGGATATCGCAGGCGAGGGAGATCTCCATCCCCCAGCCGAAGGTGTGGCCGTTGATAGCGGCGATGGTGGGCATGGGAAGATTCTCCCACCGGGTGACGGTCTCCATGCCGAGAAGTTGATACCGGTCGGCGTCTTCTTTCGTGTGGGTGGCGCTTTCCTTGAGGTCGCGGCCCGTGCTGAAGGCGCGCCCTTCGCCGGTCAGAACGACGACGCGCACTTCTTTTTCTCCGGCGAGCGCCGCGCCGAGCTCGGTGAACTCCTCGGCGAGGTTCATGCCGAGGGCGTTAAGGCGCTCCGGGCGGTTGATCGCCACCCGGGCGATACCCTCGTCAACCGCGTATTTGATCTCCGTGAATTCGCGCACGCAACTCTCCCCGAAAAATTTGCCTCCGAGTTCCGTTCAGTTTTTGAGCTGTCCGGCCACCTCGTCCACGAATCCGAGCGTCACCGATTTCATTTCATCGGCGCTCAGATTGCTGACCGGATGCGGAAGTTTGACGTAGGGGTGGCCTTCCATCCCCTTGCCCTTGAACTGAAAGTCCGCCGCCGTCCTGAAGGCCTCGGTGATCACCGTGGTGGAGGGGACTCCGCGTTTCTCGAACTCAACCGTGTCGTGCACACTGCACAACGTGCAGGAGCCTCAGCCCCCGAGGGCGCATATCACCACATCGCACTGGTCGGCCATCTCCGCGATCATCTCGTCCGGAGCCGGCTTCGAGTAGTGCTCCTTGCGGCGCACGACCACTTCCTTGACGCCGTATTTCTCGCGCAGCGACTCCCCCAACGTCTCCAGGATGACGTCGGCCTGCTCCTTGGTGTTGTCGAGAACACCGACCACTTTCCCGCTCAGGTCCGGGGGACGGGCGGCGAGAGCCACCGCCTTGCTCACGCTCCCCGCCGTGGGATCGACAAAATCCATCTTCACCGTCATGGCATGTCTCCTTTTCGGAATCATTCAAAGAATAGGCGGCTATCATATTCCCGGGCGAAGGGGCTGTCCACTGACCGAGAGGGCCCGCCCGAAAACCTCCCCTTCTCCCGCCGGGCATTTTATGCGAAAATCCCCCTCTCGCGGGCGAGGCCGACCACCCCCCGCCGGACACCCTCATTTCAAACGCCGATCCCATGGAGCGATGCCATGCCCAGTTACGATTTGGTCGGAAAATCCAACATCCGCTACGACGCCATTCCGAAATCGGACGGCTCGGTGCCCTACGGGGAGGACCATCTCCCCGACGGGGCGCTTCACTGCGGGGTCCTCTTCACCCCGGTGCCTTACGGCCGCCTCAAGAGCATCGACACCGCCGCCGCCGAGCGGATTCCGGGCGTCGCGGCCGTCCTCACCGCCAAGGACATCCCCGGAAAGAATTTCCGCTTCGGCTCGAACACGGCCACCCATGAGGGTCAGCCCGTCCTCGTCGAGGACATGATCGAGTTCACCGGCGACGCGCTCGCCGTCGTGGGCGCCGAGACGAGAGACGCCCTCGAAGCGGGCATCGCGGCCATTAAGCTCGAGATCGAGGCCCGGGAGGGGGTGTGGACCACCCGCCACGGCGATAAAAGCGCGGAGGAGCGCCGGGTCTGCGATTTCGAGGTTACGCGCGGAGACCCCAAAGGCGCTTTCGCGGAGGCCGACGTCATCATCGAGCGCACCTACGAGACCCAGCTCGCCGAACACGCTTTCCTCGAGCCCGCCTCGGGGACCTCCTGGATCGAGGAGGACGGCGTCCTCACCATCCGGGTCGGGACCCAGCTGATCGAGTACTACCGCGCGATGGCGATGATGCTGGCCGTTCCGCAGAGCCGGGTCCGCCACCTGGGCACCTACGTCGGCGGCGGATTCGGGGCGAAGGGGATGCTCACCGTCGAACCCTATCTGGCGCTGCTGACCCACCTGACCAGGCGGCCCGCGCACATGGCCATGGGCCGCGAGGAGGGCTTCCGCTCCACGTCGAAAAAACATCCCTTTGTGATGCGCTACCGCACCGCCGCCTCGAAGGAGGGGAAAATCCTCGCAGTCGAGGCCGACGTTATCGGCGACGCGGGAGCGTACCCCTATAAATCGAACCTGTTTCTCCTCGGCGGCATGTGCATCGCCACCGGCCCCTACGAGGTGCCCAACGCCGAAGTCAGGTGCCACGGCTACCTCACCAACAACCCCATCACCAACGCCATGCGCGGGGTGGGCTCGAACCAGCTCTGCTTCGCCTACGAAAACCAGATGAACCTCGTCGCGGAGGCGCTGGGGATGGACCCCTTCGAGCTCCGGCGCCGGAATTTCCTCCAGAAAGGCGGACAACTCGTCACGGGCCAGAAAATCGAATACGGGCCTGGTCTCGAGGAATGCCTCGACGGCGCCATCAAGGCGCTCGGCGAGCCGGCCAAACCCGCCCCCGGCAAGCGAATCGGCCAGGGCTTCGCGGCCAACATCACCGGCTACGGCCGCCCCATGGACTCGGCCGAGGCGGCTGTTCACATGGAGCCCGACGGAAGCGCCGTCGTCCGGGTGAGCGCCCCCGACATCGGCGCGGGCCAGGGCGCCACCCTTCAGACCCTCGCCGCCGAATCCCTCGGCCTCAGGCTCGATCAGGTCTCGACCCGACTCTCCGACTCGGCGTCGTCGCCGCTCTCGGGCATCACCGCCGGCAGCCGTCAAACCCTAATGGCGGGCAACGCCCTGAAACTCGCCGCCGAGGAAATCAGGAAATCCCTGGTTAAGGGCGCGGCGACGCTCCTCGAAGCCTCGGAGAACGACATCCGCCTCGGCGGGGGCGAGGCCTGGGTCTCCTCCGCCCCGGACCGCCGCGTCCCGATGGGCCAGGCGGCGGGCGAAGCCAAAAAAATGGGAGAGTCGCTTCACTGCACCCACGGCTACAACATGCCCGGCCACGAATACGAAAACCCCGAGCGCTACATGGGCGGTTTGGGCGGCTGGGCGGACTACACCTTCGGCGTGCACGCCTCCGAGGTCGAGGTGGACATCGACACCGGCGAGGTCAACCTCCTAAAACACGTCGCCGCGCACGAGGTGGGAATCGCCCTGAACCCCACGAGCGTCGAGGGCCAGTTCGAGGGCGGCGCGGTCATGGGCATCGGCTACGCCCTTCACGAGGAAATGACGATGACCGAGGGCGATTGCCGCTCGCAGAGTTTTCACGAATACCTGATCCCCACTTCCTCGGACGTGGGCGATTTCAAGAACGTCGTCCTCGAGGGCGGCGAGGGCGCGGGCCCTTACGGCGCGCGGGGGGTCGGCGAGCCTCCCTGCAACAACGCGCCGGCGGCGGTGGCTCTCGCCATCAACGACGCCATCGGCGCGATCATCTACGAGCTTCCCATCACCCCCGAGCGGGTGTTCCGGACGATTCGGGAGAAGAAAAACGGGGGTGGTGGTCACTAGCCTCTATCGGGAAACACCCACAAAAAAGCCCCGGCTACTCCCGGAGCTTTTTTGTGGGTGTTTTTCGGATTAATTATCGGCGGGCTCCCCTACTCCTCTAGAATCCACCAGGCTTCGAGGGGGAGCGGGTCAAAGCGGTCCAAATCGCGCTGGCGGCAGTGCCGCGGCCTAGGCCTCGAAGCGCCGCGACACGGGGCGACTTGCGCCGTTCCACCCGTGCATCACCGCGCTGATGGGTCCGGGGTTTCCGCCCGCGACGATGATCATGAGGTCTTCGGGCGCCTTGATGGTCGGGACGAAGAACGAGTCGTCGCCCAAATCGACCTCGATGGGCAGGTCCTTGATCCGGTCCTCAAGGTAGCCGCCGCCGGTTTTGAGCTCGCCGAGGGTCTTGCCCGCCTTCTCGTAGAGCCATTTATGAACGTCTGTCTTGCTCCATCCCGCGGCGGCGCAGATTTTCGCGTGGTCCGGGCTGATCGCCACCACCAGATCCGACCGCCTGAGGGCGTTCATGCACCCGAGGTAGCCCATGGCGTCCACCGGACCGGCGAGCAGGGTTTCGGGATCGCGGCTCATATCGTCGAAAATGAGTTTTGGATTCTCGCACGCGACGACGGTGACCGCGTTGTCCCCGGCGGCATGGCCCCTCGTCACCGAAAGCGTCTCCCAGGGGCTGTCGCCTTCGTTCTCGCGGATGCAGTAGGTATAGCGCGAGGGTTGAGAGAAAGTGCTCATCGAGGTGACACCCGGAATCCCCGCTCCGAGATTCATGAGCATGAGCCGGATCGCGCGGCCGATGGTGGCGTTCGCCCGAAAGCCCGGACCGAAACAGCCCGAGCCGCCGTGCAGGCCGATTTTCTTGGCATAGGGGCCGTTAAATATCATGAGCGGGGCGGCGCTGTGCATCGTCGCCTGAACGCCGTTTATGTTGAAGGGCGGCTCGAGGATGGCCTCGATTCCGGCGAGGACGGCCGTAAGATATTCGGGCCTGCAGCCAGCCATGACCGCGTGTGTCGCCACCATTCGGACGCTCGCCGGCTCGTTCGCGGGCGGCACCTCGCCGACGAACGCTTCCGGGTCGCGGGAGGTTCCGGTCAACATGTCCTCGATCCGCCCTTCGGTCGGAATGACGACCGGCAGACCGTCCGACCAGGGTTTGTCGAAAAAAAACTCGAATTCATCGTCAGGCAAAGTCACAATGATTTTCCTTTCCAGGCGGGACTCCTCCCGAATCAACCGCTAAACGGAATACGCCCGCGACACGGCGCGGCTACCCCCGCTCCAACCATGCATCACCGACGTCTCGGGGCCGGGGACCCCGCCCGCGACGATGATCTTCAAATCCCCGGGGTCTTTCACGGTAGGAACGAAAAAATCATCGTCGTCCAAATCGACGGGTATCGGCAGAGAGCGCATCCGCTCCTCCCGGAAGTTGCCGCCCCGCCGAAGATCTCCCACCCGCCGGCCCGCCATCTCGAGGAGGCGGCCGTGAACGTCTTCTTTCGAAAGGCCGTCCACGGCGCAAATTTCCGCGTGCTGCGGGGCGAGGGCGGCGACGAGGTCCGAGCTCGTCCAGTTGTTCCAGCTGCCCAGGTGAGCCATGGCGTCTGCGACCGCGATCAGATAACGG
>NYYB01000067.1 GCA_002685755.1 Nitrospinota bacterium | reverse complement strand
GAAGGTGCCGGGCGGCGTGGGATCCGAAGGCCGAGCCCGGGAGCGCCGCCACACCCGCCGAGTCGAGCAGATAATCCGCCAGATCCTCGGCGTTCATGTCCACCTCGCTCACGTTGGGGAAGGCGTAGAAAGCGCCGTCCGGCGATTTGCAGGAAATTCCCGAGATCTCGTTCAGACCCGAGACGAAGAAATCGCGGCGGCGCTTGAAGTCTTCCATCATCGCCCGGCTCTCGGACTGATCGCCCGTGATGGCCTTCGCCCCCGCCAGTTGGATGAACGGCGGAACGCAGCTCACCGAGTTCGTGATGAGCTGGGTGAGCTTCTCGGCGATCTCGGCGGGCGCCGCCACAAAGCCCAGCCGCCAGCCCGTCATGGCGTAGGTCTTCGAGAACGTCTCGAGCATGATCGTCCGCTCGCGCATCCCGGGAAGCGTGCCGATGGAAACATGCTCTCCCTCGAAGAGCATATGGGCGTAAACCTCGTCGGAGAGGACAACGAGATCGTTTTCGATCGCAATCCCGGCGATGGCCTCGAGCTCGCTCCGCGTCAGCGTTCCGCCCGTCGGGTTGTGCGGGTAGTTCAGGATCAGCAGCCGGGTGCGTTCGGTGACCCGCTCGCGGAGATCGTCGGCCGAGAAACGGAAGTTTTTTTCCTCGAGAATGGGAAGCGGGACCGCCTTCGCCCCCGCGTAGAGGACGACGGACTCATACACCGGAAACCCCGGATCGGGATAAATCACCTCATCGCCGGGGCCGGCGAACGCCATGATCGTGTAGTAGAGAAAGGGTTTGCCTCCCGCGCCGACGACGATTTCATCGGGCGTGTACTCGCCCCGGCCCATCCGCCTGAAAAACTCGCAGCAGGCCTCCTGCAATTCGAGCACCCCGGCCGAGGGGCAATAATGGGTCTGCCCGGCCTTGAGTTGGGCGTAGGCCTCTTCGACAATATTCGAAGGGGTGTCGAAGTCGGTGTCGCCGATTTCAAAATGAACGATATCGCGCCCCTGGCGCTCGAGGCCCTTGGCCTTGGCCAGAACGACGAATGAACTCTCCGTCTTGAGCAAATTCATCCGCTCGGCAAAACGCATGGTCCTCTCCTCTTAATCGTTTCCGGTCATTCGTCAGCGATCAATCACCACCGGGCACGGCCAGCACGCCGCATTCGGCCAACCCCGCAAGCACCTCGGGCAACGGCAGTCCGACGACGTTCGTATAGCTCCCGGCCACCCGGTCCACGAATCCGCCCCCGGCGCCCTGAATCGCATAGGCGCCCGCCTTGTCCATGGGTTCTCCGCTGTCAACATAACGCCCGATGACCGCCTCGTCCAACGAACGGAAGCTCACCTCGGTTTCGACGACGCGAGTGCGGGCGGCGCCGTCCACGAACACCGAGAAGGCGGTGAGCACCTGGTGCCCGCGCCCCGAGAGGCGGGCGAGCATCCGCCGGGCCCCGGCGGCATCGGCCGGTTTTCCCAGAACTTCACCGTCCAGGACCACCACGGTGTCCGCCCCCAGCACCGCCGCATCCGGCCGCCTACCGGCCGCCCAAGAGGCCTTGGCCAGCGCGCTCGCGCGCGCACTCTCGACAGGCGGTAGCGAGGGATCGACGCCCTCCTCCTCGGCGGGTGGTGGCGCCAACACCTCGAAAACGAGCCCCGCGCTCTCGAGTAGTTCCTTGCGGCGCGGCGAGGCCGACGCCAGCACCAGCGGACGCCTCAAATCGATCATTTCCATTCCAGGTGACGAATTTGAAAGAAGAGGGGGAAATCAGAGCGCGGGGTTAATAGTCCCGCTCCACGACATAATCGGCGATGGCCCTGAGGGAATCAACGTGGGTGGAATCGGGAAGCGCCGAGAGCGCGGACTTCGCCGCCTCGACATAGCTCCTCGCCCTGTCCAGGGTATAGGGAATTGTTTTGTATTTCTCCATCAGCTCGAGGACGATCTCGAAATCCTCGGATGAGATAACGTCCGAATGCGTCACAAGCTGATTGACCCGCTCGAATTCCTCCGGCGTGGCCTCGGCGCACACCCGGAGAAGCGGCATCGTGATATTCCCCTCCCGAAGGTCCTTGCCGACCTCCTTGCCCGTCCGGTTCTCCTCGCCCATATAGTCGAGCGCATCGTCCACGAGTTGGAAGGCATAGCCCACCTGGACGCCGAACTGGCTCAGGGCGTTAAGAATTGGCGTTGAGGCGTCGCCGAGAAGAGCGCCGACCCGGCAACTGGCCGCGATAAGAGCGGCCGTCTTTCGATAGATCACATCGAGATACTCTTCCTCGGTGATCCGCACGTTGTACATATTGACGAGCTGGAGCACCTCGCCCTCCGAGAGAAGGGTGCAGGTGTCGGACATGGTCTGGAGGATTTCGCTGCTGCCGTCCTTGGCCATCATCGAAAAACTCCGGGCGAAGAGAAAATCCCCAACCAGAACGCTCGCCTCGTTTCCCCATTTCGAGTTGGCGGACTCGCTTCCCCGCCGCACCTCGGCCCCGTCCACCACATCGTCGTGGAGGAGTGTGGCGGTGTGAATATATTCGACGACGACGCTCTGGGTGATGGCTCGCGGGCCTTCGTAGCCGCAGGCCCGGCTGGCGAGCAGGAGCAGCAGAGGGCGGACTCGCTTTCCGCCCGAGTTGCTGAGATGTCCGCTGACATCCGGAATCAAAACGACATCGGAGCGGAAATTGTCCTGAATCGCTTCTTCGACTTGTTCCATATCGGCGGAGAGGTTTTCGACAATTTCGGAAAACTTCATCGTTCCTCCGGAGGGCCGAAATGAGAAAGCGGAAAACTTACCTAATAACAGCGGAAACACACATGACAAGGCATTCTCGGAGGGCCGGAGGAGCCCTGTCAAGGCCGCCCCGGCTGAACACCGCCCCGGGTGACTCGGGGGGCCATGTCCGATAGATTAACCACCCCCTGAGGCGGCATGGAGGAGGAACCGGGATGGGCCGGAAAATTCGAATCACGGCCGGGGCGGTCCGGATGGAGGCCGATCTGTTGGACGCGCCCACGGCGGACCTGCTCTGGGAGGGGCTCCCCACCGGGGGCCGGGCCAATATCTGGGGCGAGGAGATATATTTCGCCATCCCGCTCAACGCCCCCGCCGAGCCCGCCGCCCGCGAGGAAATGGCGGTGGGCGAAATCGCCTACTGGCCTCCGGGCAAGGCGTTTTGCATCTTTTTTGGAAGGACCCCGGCCAGCGTGGACGACGCCACGCGCGCGGCGAGCGCGGTGAACTCCCTCGGGCGACTCACCGGGGACGCAGGCGCGTTTCCGGGCGTCCCGGGCGGCACGGAAGTCCTTATCGAGAGGGCCGAATGACCCCGGACAAATCCTCTGCCGAGGGCAGCGCCGAAGGCAGGGCCGGCTGCGTAATTCTCCATTACAACGAAATCGGTCTGAAGGGGAAAAACCGCCCGCATTTCATCCGCCTGCTCGCCCGGCGGGTCGAGATGGCCGCCCAGCCCCACCGATCCGGCCGGCTCACCCGCCTCTCCGGGCGCTTCCTCCTCGACATGAAGCCCGAAACCGACTGGGAGGGCCTGCGCGGGGCGCTGGGTCGCGTATTCGGGCTCGCCTACTTCGCCCGCGCCCGGAAATTCCCCCTCGACCTGGGGGCCGTCGCCGAGGGCGTACTCGAGATGATCGCCCCGATGGAAATTTCGAGCTTCGCGGTGCGCACCCGGCGGGAGCACAAGGGCATACCCGCCAGCTCGAAAGAGTGGGACCCGGCCATCGGCGCGCGCATCCAGGCCCGCCGCCACCTGCCCGTCAACCTGACCGCGCCCGGCACGACGATCCACATCGAAGCCCTCAAGAACCAGGCCGTCGCCTACGCCGAAAAAATCCCCGGCCCCGGCGGACTGCCCATCGGCGCGAGCGGCCGGGTCGCCGCCATGCTCTCGGGCGGAATCGACTCGCCCGTCGCCGCCCGGCGGATGATGAAGCGCGGCTGCGAGGTCATCTTCGTCCATTTTCACGGCGCGCCCTACCTGAGCCGGGTCTCGGCCGAAAAGGCCGGCGACCTCGCCGAGATCCTGGACGGCTACCAACTCGGCAGCCGCCTCTACCTCATCCCCTTCGGGGCGCTTCAAAAAGACATCGTGCTCACCGCCCCGGCGTCGGACCGCGTCGTCCTCTACCGCCGGTTCATGGTGCGGATCACCGAGCGCATCGCGGCCCTCGAAGGCGCGCTGGCCATCGTCACCGGCGAGAGCCTGGCCCAGGTCGCCAGCCAGTCCCTCTCGAACATGGCCGCCGTCGAGGAGGCCGCGACGATCCCCATCCTCCGGCCCCTCGTCGGAATGGACAAAGAGGAAATTATCGCCGAGGCCCGCGCTCTCGGTAGCTTCGAGATTTCAATCGAGCCCGATCAGGATTGCTGCTCGCTTTTTGTGCCCAAGCACCCCGCCACGAAATCGAAGGCCGTCTTCCTTCGCCGCGCCGAAGCCCAAATGCCCGCCGATGAGATGATCGACCGCGCCCTCGCCGATAGCGAGGTCCTCGAAATCAGCGCCGGCAAGCGGCCCGTGAGCAAGCCGTTTTTGGAGGTGCATCCATTTCCGGTTAAAGAAGAGGCAGGATCCTAAACCCGCCGCCTCATAATAAAAACCCCCGGACCTTTCGGCCCGGGGGTTTTTATTAGCGCTTTCGGGCAGCCACTTCTTTGCAACCCCTTTTGAGACCTTCTATTTCTTGGTCACATGCTGATAAGCTTTCTTGAAGTGTTTGACCGCTTTATCGTAGCGGACCTTATTCATCTCCGACATGCCCTTGGCGTATTCCTTCTCGGCCTTGGCGATGTTCTTGGCGCTGGTCTCGCCCTGGGCGAAGGCGTCATCGATCGTCTTTCGGACCGCGTCGCGGATGGCGGCCGCCGCTATCTCGTCCACCGATTTTTTCTGGAGGAAAGAAAGGATCATCGAACTGATGGTCGCATCGCGCTCGGCGATGGTCTGGTTTGCCGCCGTCAGGTCAGCCGTTAGAGTGGAAATTTCAGCGTTTTTATCCTGAATGGTCTGGTTCGCCGCCGCCAGGTCCGAAGTCAGCGATGTGATTTGACCCGCCTGGGATGTAATAGTCGCGTTCGTGGCGGTCAGATCGGACTGAAGCTGGGCGTTCTGGCCGCTTGAGGCCGTGAGGTCGGCCTGACACTGGGTCAGGTCCCCCTGGAGCGACGCGATCTGGGCGCTTTCCGCGGCGCGGGCCACCGGAGTTTCGAACACATCGGCCGCGCCGATGGCGGAACCGCTGGAAGCTCCGCTATTGTAGGCTCCGACGCCAACCAGGCCGCCGCTGACGGATACGGAATTGCCGAACCTGTCCGACGCCTGGGCGTAGTCAGCCGTGAGTTTGGCCGCTTCACTCCAGCCAGAGGCACCCCGCTCGAACACATAGGCCGCGCCGGTTGAGATATTAAAGCTCGCCCCTGCTGCGACGGTATCGCCGTTAACTGAA
Source organism: Nitrospinota bacterium (assembly GCA_002685755.1). GTDB lineage: Bacteria > UBA8248 > UBA8248 > UBA8248 > UBA8248 > UBA8248. The sequence continues at coordinate 812 of NYYB01000067.1, read as the reverse complement.
ACCGAAGAGCCCAGTTGATCGTATAATTCGGCGTCGCTCGCCGTGAGCTTGGCCGTTTCACTCCAGCCCTAGGCCCCCTTCTCGAACACACAGGCCGCGCCAGTGTTGGTGTCGGCGCCATCATTTCCTTGGGCCCCGACGGCGATGGCGGGGCCATCGATGGAAACGGATAGGCCGAAGAAATCATTGTTCGCGCCGTCGCTCGCCGTGAGTTTGGCCGCCTCACTCCAGCCCGAGGCCCCCTTCTCGAACACATAGGCCGCGCCATAGGCCAGGTATTGGCTTGGATTACCATCCTCCTCGGAAGCCCCGACGACGATAGTGTCGCCGTCGACGGAAACGGATATACCGAAATTGTCAGACTGCTCCCCGCCGCTGTCCGGTTTGAGCTTTGCCGTTTGGCTCCAGCCCAAGGCCCCTTTGTCATATACATAAACTGCGCCGGTTCTATCACCGTCAAAGAAGTTCTCGTTTAAGATGCTGGCCACGATGGTGCCGCCGCTGACGGATACGGAATGACCGAAGACCTGATACGCGGTATTGAGGTCCGTTACGAACTTGGCCGTTTGGGTCCAGGGCGAGCCCGGGGCCATCCGCTCGAAAACATAAACCGCGCCGGAATTGAATGCGTTATCGTCGTCCCACTTGGACCCGACGGCCATGATGTTGCCGTCGACGGAAACGGAAACGCCGAAGAGATCATCCGCCCCGGGGTCGCTCGCGGTGAGCTTGGCGATCTGGTTGTAGGGTTCGGCGGCCCGCGCGGTCGCCGGATGAAGCATCGGCGCCGCGGCGACGGCTGTACCTAACAG
>NYYB01000066.1 GCA_002685755.1 Nitrospinota bacterium | reverse complement strand
ACCCACGCCGGCGTGACCCCCGACCTCGCCGCCTTCGCCAAAATCCTCGCGGGCGGGCTGCCCGGAGGGGCCGTCGCCGGGCGGGAGGACGTCATGCGCCACCTCGAAACGAAGCCCACCCCCGAGGAGACCCGTCGCACGAAAATCCCCCATCACGGCACCTTCAACGCCAACCCTCTTTCGGCCGCCGCGGGCTGCGCCATGCTCGAATCAATTGCGGACGGCGAGGCGATTCGCGCGGCGAACGAGGCGGCCGCCGCGCTTCGGCGGGGGATGAACGAGATTCTGGCGCGCGAGAGCGTTTCGTGGAAGGTCTACGGCGATCACAGCGACTGGAAAATCTACTACGACGCCAATGCGCCGCCCACGGGCGGAGAGGACCAGTCGGTCATGGACGTTCCCTGGGTGCGGCTGAACGCGAGACACCCCGAGAAAAGCCGCGCGCTCCGGCAGGCCGTTATCCTCCACGGCATCGACTTCAACGGCGACCGCGCCCTGGTCTCGACCGCGCACACCCCCGACATCATCGAGGAAACGCTGGCCGGATTCGGCTCGGCGATCCGGATGCTGAAAAAAGAAGGCGTCGCCTAGAGGGGATTGCCTGAGCGCGCTCCCGCCCAAAAGCGGGTCGCGGGTGATTTTCAGGAAAGCGCTCCCGCCCGGATCAATAGTCCGGCTTAATCATTTCGTCGAGCCAGCGGCTCCGGGCTTCGAGGAAGGCGTCCACCCGCGCGGGGATGCGCACGGTCCGGCCGAGGGCCTCGCCGACCACCTCGGGGGCGTTCTTGCCCGTCCCGGTTCCGATGCAGACGATCGTCTCATCGCGGCCAAGTGCGGACTTTCTCGCCCCCGGAAACAGGCTCGCCACCCCGGCCGCCGCGGCGGGCTGGAGGAAGAGCCCCTCCTTCGCGCCGATCATGAACTCGGCCCTGAGGTTCATCTCGTCGGTCACCTCGACGCCCTCGCCCTCGGTCTTTTTGACCACCGCCGCCACCCGGTCGCCGCAGGCGGGAGACGGGCTGGTGAGGCCGGCGGATTTCGTGGTCGGAGGCCCCCAGGGCTCGACCTTTCCGCCCGACTCGAGCGCCCGGAGGATGGGGGCGCAGCCGTCGGTCTGGACGATATCGATGCGCGGCATCCGGTCGATCCAACCGAGCTCGAAAATCTCCCTGAAACCTTGCTCCATCGCGAGGGACATCGTGCCTCCGGCCGTCGGGCAAATCACGCGGTCGGGGGCCCGCCAACCCAGCGCCTCGGCGATCTCAAAAGCCGCCGTTTTCTTCCCCTCGATGCGGTAGAGGTTTCTCGGCAGGGTGGCGTGGAGCGCCCCGATCTCCCCCGAGACTTCCTCGGCCAGCCGCGACCCGTCGGCCATGTCGCCCTCGGCGATCAGCGTGAGCGACCCGTAGGCCCCCACCTGGACGCAGTGGACGATTGAACTGTCGTCGCGGACGAGGCCGAAATATTCGAGCCCGCCCCGCGCGCAGTAGGCGGCGAAGCATGCGGCGGCGTTCCCCGAGGAGGCGAGGACGATCCGCTCCACCCCCACCTCGCGGCACTTGCTGATCGTCACCGAGCCGCCTCGATCTTTAAATGAACCCGTCGGATTTCTCGACTCATCGAGGATGAAGAGGCGCTCAAGACCCAGCTCCCCGCCCAGCCGCTCGGCGCGAATCAGGGGGGTGTCTCCCTCCCTGAGGGAGACCACGTTTTCCGGGTCGCGCACCGGGAGAAGCTCGGCCCAGCGCCAGATGCCCCGGGGGCGGCGGGCCACCTCGTCGCGGTCCACGTTTTTTCCGATCCACTCGATATCGTAGAGGCCCTGAAGGGCTCCGCCCGATTTCGGGCAAGTGAAGGGATGCCTCAAGTCGTCCAGGATGTCGCCGGTCTCGAGGCTGCGAAGCCCTTTAATCGCGCTGAACATTTTACGCTCTCTTTCGGTTTGGAGGACGATCTAAACGTCTTCGGTGACGACGTTCCGCGGGGTCCCGTTGATGAACGCCTCGATATTGTCCACCGGCATGGAGAGGAAGCGGCCCACCGTGCCGTCCGTGTCCCAGGCCGAGTGCGGGGTGAGGATGACGTTATCGAGCGAGCGATAGGGGGAGTCCTCCGGGAGCGGTTCGTCGGGCTCGAAAACGTCGATGCCGGCCCCCGCGATACGGCCGCCCCGGAGGGCTTCGATCAGCGCCTCCCCGTCCACAAGCGCGGCGCGCGAGGTGTTGATCAGGTAAGCGTGGGGCTTCATTTTTCCAAGCGCCTCGCGCGAGATGATCCCCCGCGTCCCATCGTTGACGTGGAGATGGAGCGAGACGAAATCCGCCCCGAGGCACTCATCGAACGAAGTGGCCCCGGCCCCGAACTCGTCGGCCCGCTCTGGGGTCATCGACCGCGACCAGGCGATGACCCGTATCCCCAGGCCCACCGCCTTGGCGCTGACCTTGGTCCCGATGTGACCGAAACCCAGGAGGGAGATCGTCTTGCCCTCGAGCTCGACCCCCCTCGCCACCGGCCACGCACCCCCGCTAATTCCGGGAACCATGACCGGAAGTCGCTTGGCGAGCGCCAGCATCATCATGATCGTGTGCTCGGCGATGGACTTGCTGCTCGCGCCGGGGGTGCACGAGACGGTGAGGCCCCGCGCCCGGGCGAGCTTCATGTTGATCCGCCGGGGGCGGGTGCCCATGACGGAGATCATTCTGAGGTTCGGGATGTGCTCGAGAAGGTCGGTTTCCTTGAAATCGGTCTGGTAGCGCGTGGTGAGGATAATCTCGGCGTCGCCCAAGCGCGCAAGCAGCGCCTCGCGGTCCGGCGCGTTGTCGGTGTAATGCTCGACCTCGCCGAGGCTCCGGAGCTTCTCGAGGGCGGGCGAGCCCGCGAACAGATCGGATGTGTCGTCCGGGATGACGATTCGCATGGCGGGCGGCGGCTAGCCTTCGCTGGCGCGGACGGGAATGACCGAATCGGGCTCGATCGCGAGGCGAACCTTGGTGCCGGCCGGGAAAAACCGGGAGGGGTCTCCCTCCACCCGGAGAGGCTCCTCGAGACCCGGCACCTTGACGAGATAGTCCGCCGAATTGCCCAGAAAATAGCCCCTCGTCACCTCGCCGACGAGGATATTCTGGCCCTCGGCCCCATCGATAGGGGCGCCCTCGGGGTGAATCCCGATGCGGTGGGGGCGGATGGAGACAAAATGCTTTCCCTCCGCCCCGGCGGCGCCGTTGCTCCCCACCTTGAACTTCAGATCGCCCCCGGTGTCGAAGAGGCCGGGAGAGGGGCTCGAGCCCTCGATGCTGTTCGTCACCCCGACGAACTCGGCGACGAATCGCGTCTCGGGGTTGTCGTAGATCTCCATCGCCGTGCCCACCTGCTCGATCTTACCGTGGTTCATCAGGCAGATCCGATCGCTCGTGACCATGGCCTCGGACTGATCGTGGGTGACGTAGATGCTCGTGATGTGAAATTCGTCGTGCAGGCGCCTGATCTCGAAGCGCATCTCCTCGCGCAGGTTGGCGTCCAGGTTCGAGAGGGGCTCGTCCAAAAGAAGTATGCTCGGCTCCACGACGAGCGCCCTCGCCAGCGCGACGCGCTGTTGTTGGCCGCCGGAGAGCTCGCCCGGATAACGCTCGCCCAGATGCCCCATCTGCACGATATCGAGCATCTTGCGCACTTTTTGGTCGGACTCCTGGATGGTGACATCCCGGAACTTCAGCCCGTAGGCGACGTTCTGGTAGACCGTCTTGTGGGGCCAGACGGCGTAGCTCTGGAAGATCATGCTCATGTTGCGCCGCTCGGGAGGAACGATGGCCCCGGGGCTGGAGATGACCTCGCCCTCGACCTCGATCGCCCCCCCGTCCGGGTCGATGAACCCCGCCACCAGCCGAAGCGTCGTCGTCTTGCCGCAGCCCGAGGGGCCGAGAAGCGAGATCAGCTCTCCGTGGCGGATGTTCAGGTCGATCCCGTCTACGGCGCGCACCTCGCTGCCGAATATTTTGAGAAGGTGTTTCAGGTCAAGTGTCGCCAAGGGAACTTTCTCCTTCCTTATTCGGAACGCATGAAATCTCGACCGACCACCTTATAGCCAATCAGTACCGCAATTGAGGTAATTGCCAGCAATATCACACCTATGGCCGAAATGGCGCCTAACAGGGCTTCCTCGTAAAACGTAATGATCATAACGGAAACAACTTTTGTTTCCGAAGTATAAAGAAGGATGGATGCGCTCAATTCCCGAAGCGAGGGCATGAACACCAGGATCCACGAAGCGAGCAGGCCCGCCTTGAACAGCGGAATCGTGACGTCCTTGAAGACCTGGAGGCGGCTCGCCCCCAGAATTCGGCTGCACTCCTCGAGTTCGGGGTGGATGCTCATCAACGATGCATTGCTTGTCTGAAAGGCCAGAGGAAGATATTTGGTAACATAGGCTATGAACATGATCCATATCGTACCGTAAAGGAGAAATGGTTCTTGGGTATAAGCGGAAAAGAGCCCAACCGCCAGAACAATTCCGGGAATCCCGATCGGTGCGGTCGCCAGAAAACTCATATATTTATGTCCGCGAACAAGATTCCGCTGGGTGATATACGAAGTCACGGCGGCTATGAGTGTCGCCGCCGTCGCGGCCATTAAAGCCAGCATGATGGTGTTGTAAAAAGAAATCCGAACGGCATCATTGTTAAAAATAAATATATAGTTATCAAAGGTCAGATTCGATAGCGACAAGCCGTGTCCGATGGTTTTCAAAAAGGAAGTAGTCGTCAACATGAAATAGGGCAACACGATCGCACAAAGGACCGGAATCGAGCAGAGGATAAATACAGGGTAGCGCCAGGGGCCCAGCCTCTGAGGGCGGCGCTGGCCACCCTTGCCGCCCAGGGTGGCGTAGCCCCTGCGGCCGAGCACATGCCGCCTCATATACACAAGCCAAAAGGCCGTCATCAGCATGGGCAACGAGTAGGCGGCGGCAATGCCTATCATATCCTCATCGGAGGACATGAAGGCCCGGAGTTGGGTTGTCATCACATGATTCCCGGCTGGCAATCCTAACACTGCCGGGATGCCGAAGAGGATCATGGCTTCAAGCGTCCCCAATATGAGTCCTGCGACAAGTGCCGGCATAACAAGCGGGAGAGTGACATTTATCATCGTCGAAAATGTCCCGCCCCCCGCGATATTCGCGGCATCCTCAATGTCGGAGGAGACGTTGTTGAGCCCGGCGAGGACAACGATAAACACCAAGGGAAAGGTGTATAGCGTCATCGCGAAAACCATCCCTCCCACGGTGAAAATATCAACCAGGTAATCGTCCGGGCCAGCCCCCGTAATTGCCCGATAGATAATATTTATCCATCCCTGCCTCGGGCCGGCCAGGAATATCCAAGCGATTGCTCCTAAAAAAGGAGGCGTAACAAAAGACATCAATACGGAATTGCGCAGTAGGTTAGGGAAGGGAACATCCGTCCTGCTGATGCACCAGGCAATTATGGCGCCGAGAATCAAACTCAAGATCCCAACCGAGAAAGAAATATAAAGAGTCGAGAAAATGGGATAATAATGTTCCGGCTCGGTGAAAGCGGTAAAGTAGTTGAGTAAGGTCCAACCTCCCCCGTCTTCTTCGGGGAGGAGAAAACTTTGCTTGGCCAGATGGTATACGGGTTTAACGATAAGTATGAGGAGAATAGCCGCAATAGTGCCCCATACCACGGTGGAAGCATCGAACTTTCTCCGCGCGGAAATAAATCGGGCCGCCAAAGGGCTTGCGAAACTATCCGTTTGTTGGGCCAAGGCTTATCCACCTAAACAGTTCATCACCGAAAAGTGATAGTTTTTCATTCGGATCAAACAAACTTCGCCGGAAGGGACGCATCCTAAACGCCCCTTCCGGCATCATTCGCTTCAGGAGTGAAACTACGTTAATTTTTCCCCTTCCTTGCAGCCTTCGCCCTTTTCTTGGTCGCCTTCTTTCCTTCCGTCAGGATACCGCGGAAAATCTTGGTAAACTTTTTCCGGATGGGCTTGCTTCTTTTCTTCATCTCCTGCGGGTCGACCTTGAGCAATTTAAGCGCGGACAGCGGGGTCTGGGCTTTGGGATATTTCACATCCGGATGCCCGACATAGAGTCCATTGTCGGCGAGAAGCTGCTGGGTATCCTTGCTGAAGAGATGATCCATGAAAACTTCAGCGGCGTTTGGATGCGGAGCCTTCGCGAGTACCGACGCCGGCGACGCCACGAAGGGAACTCCCTCCTTGGGTATGACCATTTTTACAGGCTCGCCTTTTTTAATCAAATCAAAAGCGCCATAGGCCACCGTACCGGTTGTCATCAGCACTTCACCGCGCGCGACCAGCACGCCCGTAGCGCCCGCCGAGTCAAATGTTCTGGGTTTATTGTTCCGCAGCTTGATGTAGTAGTCGTCACCGAACATATTTGACAGAGCGATCATCGTAGCCGTGGCGAAACCACCGTAGTTCGGATCCGCTACGACAAGTTTTTTCTTCCATTTCGGCTTCAGGAAATCCAACCAGCTTGTCGGAACATCTTCTGCTTTAACGAGTTTGGTATTGTACAAAGGGACCATGACGCTGGCCCGAAAAATCGTCCATCTGTTATCTTTCGTCTTAAAATCCTCGACGAACCGATCCACCCCCTTCGGCTTGTAGGGGCGAATGAACTTGAGCTTGTCGTTCATGATGATGAAATGGCCGATGTTCGAGGTGTGTATCACGTCAGCCTTAAAGAGTTTTCCCCTGGCTTCAGTCCGGTAGCGTCTATAGAGCTTCCCCGATCCGTCGCGGTGAAGAATGCACTGAATACCCAATTTCCTATCATTAAAGGCTTTGCACACCTTCTGGGAGGTTGATAACAGCAAAGAGCTGTACCAGAGAATCTTGCCCTCTTTTTTCGCCGCCCGCATGTCCGCCGCCTCGGCAGCAGGGATGGACATCAACATCGCCGCTGCGGCCAGCCCGGCGATTCCTAACCTTAAAAATCTTCCTGTCATGGGTGCCTCTCCTTTCCTAAAGGGAGATGAGCGCGGAGAGATCGTCCGCGCGGAAAACTATGCCTACAACACTGCACAAAAAATTCCGAATCCGGTTGGAAATAAAGGTTATGCGCGAATTCTAGACTGTTAAATATTCCCGGTCAAGGAAAATAAAATCCGGGAATTCCCCCACGAGCCGCCCCCCCGGATCGGCGGCTTTTAAAAGGATTTTGAAAATAACGGCGCCCAAAATATCCCCATTCGCCGCACAAACCGCCCCCGATGTTTGACCATCCCTCGACATTTGACCATCCCTTGATATTGGTTCAAAACAACACTCAGCCCGGAAGCTTTTCTGTTCGCGGAAAAGGAAAAACCATTGTCCCGCTTGCTCGAAACCGATTCGTTGGACCTCCTCGCCGGCCACGGCGTTCCTGTGCCGGAGTACACCGCCGCCGGAACCCCCGAGGAGGCCGCCGCCGCTGTTGAGAAAATGGGCGGAAAAGCAGTCCTCAAGGCGCTGGTGCCCACCGGCAAGCGGGGAAAGGCCGGTGCGGTCAAATTCGTTTCTTCGCCCTCCGAGGCCAGGGCCGAGGCCGGGCACATTCTCGGACTCACCGTCCGCCACTTTCCGGTGAGCCGCCTCATCGTCATGGAAGCGCTCGACATCCGCCGCGAGTTTTTCCTCTCCATCACCTTCGACCCCTCCCGCAGGTGTCCGCTCGTGCTCTTCAGCCCGACGGGCGGGGTGGACATCGAGGAGATCGTCTCAGAGCGCCCCGATCAGCTTTTCGAGCTTCCGGTCGATATCACGCGGGGACTCGAGGCCTACGAGTGCGTCTCCTTCGCCGAAAGCGCCGGCCTCGAGCCCGGCCCCGCCCTCGGGTGCGGCCGAGCCATCCACGCCGCCTACCGTGCATTCAGAGCGGCCGACTGCCGGACAATCGAGGTCAACCCCCTCGCCGAAATCGCCGGCGGCCAAGTGATCGCCGGGTCGGGGGTCGCCGTCCTCGACGAGCAGGCGCTCTTTCGCCAACCGGACCTCGAAAAAAAACTGGGCGAGGAGCAGGGAAACGGCTGGCGGCCCCTCACCGATCTTGAGCAGGCGATCCGCGAGATCGACGCCATCAACCCCCATGTCAGCGCCATTCGCTTCAACGAACTCGACGGCGACATCGCCTTTTTGATCTCGGGAGGGGGCTACGGGCTCTCCTCCTTCGAGCAGATCACGCGGGAGCAGGGGCGCCCGGCCACCACGTTCGACATCACGCCGGGGCCCTTTGAGGAGAAAATGTACCGGGTCGTCAAAACCGTCTACGGGAAACCCGGCCTCCGCGGGATGGTTCTCTCGGCGAACGTGAGCAATTTCGCGCGGGTGGACCGGCGGGTGGCCGGAATCGTCCGGGCGCTGAAGGAACTCGACATCGACTATGAGCGCTTCCCCGTCGTCGTCCGCTACGACGGACCGGGGGCCGAGGAGGGCCGGCGGCTGATGGCCGAGGTTCCGGGCGCGGAAATGTACGGAGCCGAGACCACGCTCGAGGATATCTGCAAGCGCATTGTCGATCGAGCCTACGGCAGGGGGAGCGCGGAGGGGCCATGAGCATTTTACTCGACGGGAAAACCAGGGTCCTCGTCCAGGGAATGGGGGCCGAGGCGAGACGGCTCATCCCCACCATGCGGGACTACGGGACGAACATCGTCGCCGGGGTGAGCCCCGGGCATGGCGGCGAAGAGGTAGAGGGGATTCCGGTCTACAGCACCGTCTCGGCCGCCCGGCGCGAGCACGAGATCGATTTATCCGTGCTTTTCATTCCGGCCCGCTTCGCCAGGGACGCCGCCCTCGAGGCCATCGACGGGGGCGTTCCGGTCGTCAACGTCGTCGCCGAGGGGGTGCCCCACCACGATGCCTGCGAGATTCTCACCCGGGCCGGGAAGGCCGGGACCCTGATCGTCGGGCCCAACAGCCAGGGCATGCTCTCCCCCGGGAAAGCCAAGGTGGGCGGGACCGGGGGCGAGGTGCCGGACTTGATGTTCCGGCCCGGCCCGGTCGGGGTCGTCAGCCGGAGCGGGGGGATGGGCGCGGAGATCTCGCTCGCTCTCACCCGCGCCGGAATCGGGCAGTCCACCTATGTAGCCATCGGAGGGGACCTGCTGATCGGGGCCGCCTTTGTCGATATTCTGAAACTCTTCGAGAAAGACCCGGAGACAAAGTGCGTGGTGATGTTCGGTGAGCCCGGAACCGCGCGCGAGGAGCAGGCCGCCGAATTCATCGCCTCGGGCGGATTCACCAAGCCGGTCGTCGCGATGATTCCGGGGGAACTCCTCGAAAACTCGGAAACCCCGGCCACCCAGAGCCACACGGGGGCGCTGATCGAGCGCGGGGTGGGAGCGCCCTCGGTGAAAAAGCGCCTTCTCCGCGAGGCGGGAGCCCGCGTGGCCGAGCGTTTCTCGGAGATCGTGCCCTTCGTCAGGGATGCCCTCGACGAAGCGGGAGGAACCTAAGGCTCCAACACTACCCCTACATACCAACCCCGCCACTCAAACCGGCTGGCACCGGCCCGCCGGGCACTAAGCCACCACTAATCTCTAATCCAATACTAATCCGAGGACACCAGTCCGCTGGCGGAGCCCACCGTGACCGGGGCGCCCTCCTGATTCACCAACGCCACGTCGAGAACCACCCGGCGCCCATCGCCCTTTGGGAGAATCTCCCTGACCTCGGCGGTGAGCGTTAGGATGTCACCCGGAAAAATCGGTTTCACGAAGGCCACGTCGATCTCGCCACCGGCGCAAAATCCCACTCCGAACAGATCGACCAGGTGCTCGGAGATGAACGAGACCGGATGGCGCCCGGTGGCGATCGCGCGAGGGAGCCCGGCCCTTCGCGCGGTCTCGTCGTCGGTGTGGATATTCAGGGTGTCCTCGCCCCCGGTCACGTAACGGTTGTATTTGAGAATCTGCTCCCGGCCGACCGTGCGAGCGGCCCCCGGTATTTTATCGCCCGGCGCAAGGTCTCCGGCCGGCGGAAGATTTTCCCGGGAAACATTACCGGTCATTTCTCATCCTCCTGCTTTCGGGTGAGACTCAAGACCGAGGTATGAAGATAGGTGGCGACCGGCTCGCCGTCCTCCCCCGTCACCGTCATCTCGCACACCATCCAGCCCTTCCCGCGCTTGACGTAAAGATCCTTGAAAACGACTTTTTCATACACCCGCTCGCCGATCCGCGCCGGGCGGTGGAAGCGATAGCCCGACTTGGCGTGGATGGTGCCGAAGCGGCGAAAATTCTCGTCGATGATTTCGAGAACATCGTTGATGAAGATCATCGGCGGGGCGATGGGAGCGCCGAACGGGGAGCCCGTCCGGTACCATTCGCGCCCGGCCTCGACTCCCTCGAGATGGGCCGCCACCCGCTCCGGCGTCAAGGTGATCTCCCGCTCACCGGCCACCATCCCCACCTCGATGCTCTCCCAGTTGAACTCGGGTTTCTCGGAACTCATGTCAGAACCCATGAAGCCATTTCCGGTATTTCCTCAACACACCACCCCGATCGCCCCTCCCGGAACACTAATAAAAGACGCTGAAAAATAAAATACCCGGAATTGTGCGGCAACGCTCTCCTTTTCGCAAAATACGGCCTTATTTTCCCTGTCGGCGGTACTTCCCGCCGAGAAGTCCATAAAGTCCACAAAAAGATACCCTCTTGGGCACCTCTTACATCCAGATCCACCGTAAATAAAGGGTTTT
>NYYB01000065.1 GCA_002685755.1 Nitrospinota bacterium | reverse complement strand
CTATGATGCGGATTCAAAGGGTTAGTCAAAAACGGCAAAATACAGATAATATATTTATAATCAAATGCTTATATTGATTACTAGAAAGAAATAGAAAAATAATTCGTAATGGTGCTTTGAGTGCTTTACGCCCACAACTAAAAGGGTCGCTCAGGCAACATCGCTCTATCTTCGGAATTAACAGGATTTTTTTTATTCGATAGGCGGCGATCTCCCGCCTCGGGTCCTACAGTGTTCCCCACCTTACTCGCCGAACTAAACTTTCCCTCCCCGGGAAAGTTTAACCACCGTTAAAAAGCCCCTCTCCGGTCTCTCTCCTCCTACACCTTTCCGTCGGCTCGGTGCCCTGGACGAATGCCTCGGTCACTGTCTTGCCGGGGCAGGCGGGCGAGGGGAGAAGGCCGGTGCGCGCGTCGATCCGGACGAGGGCGACGCCGGGCGGGGGGGTGGCGGTGAGGGGGGGCTCGCGCCGGTCGAGCCAGAATTTCATGATGCGGGTCCAGATGGGGAGGGCGGCGGAGCCCCCCGAGGCGCGGTAGCCCATCTGTTTGTTGTCGTCTCGGCCGACCCAGACGCCGAGGATGAGGTCGTCGGTGAAGCCGATGAACCAGGCGTCGCGGTATTCGTTCGTTGTGCCGGTCTTGCCGGCAACGAAGCCGGGGAGCTTGAGGGCCCGCCGGGCGGTGCCCGAGAGGACGACGCCGCGGAGCATGGAGCGAATCTGGTAGGCGACCTCGGGGGAGATGGCGCGGTGGGTCTGGGGGACGTTCTCCTCGAGGATGCGGTGGCCGGCGTCGGTGACCTTGACGATGTCGTAGGGCCGGGCGTGGATGCCGCCGGTGGCGAAGGGGATGTAGGCGGAGGTGAACTCGTAGGGGGTGATCTCGAAGGCGCCCAGCGCGAGCGAGAGGTAGGGCATAAGCGGGGCGCGGATGCCGAGGCGCCGGGCGAAGGTGATGGCGGTCTTGGGCTTGATCTGGTCGAGGAGTTTGATGGTGGCGAGGTTGATGGATTTTTCGAGGGCGAAGCGCATGGTCACGGGTCCGTAGAATTTGTTGGTGTAGTTGCGGGGCTTCCACTCCTTGAGGGTGCCGGGCATGCGGCGGACGAAGGGCGAGTCCATGAGGATTTGCGCGGGCGTGTAGCCCTTGAAGAGGGCGGCGGCCATGATGACGGGCTTGAAGGCGGAGCCGGGCGAGCGGCGGGCCTGGGTGGCGCGGTCGAACTGAAAGCGGCGGAAATTCGTGCCGCCGGCGAGGGCGCGGAGGGCGCCGGTGCGCGGGTCGAAGGCGACGGCGGCGCCCTGGACGGTGTCCTGCCACTCGAGGGTCATTGTCTTTCCGTCGCGGTCGACCCGGATCACCCGGCCGAGGACGAGGTCGCCCTCGCGGAGGGCGTGCGCGTCGATGCGGCCGGGTATCTCGAGGGCGGCTTCGTAGCCGCGAACCGCGGCGCGGATGACCCCGCCGCCCAGCTCGGCGATGCGCAGTTGATACTTATCGCCCAGCCGGGGCGGGCGCCGGCGCTTCCAGCCGGCGGGCAGGAACCCCCGGCGGCGGTTGATCTCCTCGATGCCCTTGAGGAGGGCGGCGTGCACGATTTTCTGGAGGCCCAGGTCGAGCGTGGTGTGGATCGAGAGGCCGCTCCGGTACAGGGCGGGGCCGTAGCGGCGGCCCAGCTGCCGGCGGATGTGTTCGGCGAAGTAGGCCAGCTCGGGGGCGGTGTTCGTGGCGCGGGGGACGAGGTGAATCGGCTCGCCGCCGGCGGCGCGCTCTTGTTCGGGGGTGATGAAGCCGACCTCGCGCATGCGCTGGAGGACGAGGCGGCGGCGGCCCAGGGACCGCTTGGGGTTGGTGCGCGGATTGAAGCGCGAGGGGGCCTTGGGCAGCCCGGCGATGGTGGCCGCTTCGGGGAGGGTGAGCTGGCTCACGGCCTTTCCGAAGTAGCCGCGCGCGGCGGCCTCGACGCCGTAGGCCCCGCTGCCGAGATATATCTGATTGAGATAGAACTCCAGGATTTCGTCCTTGGTGAACCGCCGCTCGATTTCGAGGGCGAGGAGGGCTTCTTTGATCTTGCGCTTGAGAGTGCGCTCGGAGGTGAGAAAGAGGACCTTGGCGAGCTGCTGGGTAATCGTCGAGCCCCCCTGGACGAGCCGCTGCGCCCGTATGTTGCGCCAGAAGGCGCGGACGATGTCGCGCGTGCTCACCCCGGGGTGCTTGTAGAAGCGCGCGTCCTCGATGGCGAGGATGGCCTGCCGCATCCGGGCGGGGATTCTCGATAGGGAGATCGGCACCCTGCGCTCCTGGTAGAGCTCGGAGATAAGCTGGCCGTCGCGGGCGTGTATCCGCGTGATGGTGCTGGGCCTGTAGTTGCGCAGGTATTTGAGTTCCGGGAAGTCGTAGAGATAGGAAAAGCCCATGCCCGCCCCGGCGCCGGTCAGTAAGGCGAAAGCGGCCAGGATCAGAAATATTTTCCGGCGTTTGGGTTTGCTCGATTCCAAGGGGTCACCTCACGGCGCGAGCCGGGCGGCCGGGCGAAAATTCACCGGGTGGCTGCGCGAGTCATCTCGCCGCAGGATAAAACGCGCTCTTGACCGCCGCAACCGGAGAGCCGCAAGAGGGGCGCCACGACCGGAGCGTTGCCAGAGACTCCCCGCGGGGCGTTCGGGATGTTCTAAATACCCGGATGCCCCGGGCGGTGTGTTTTCCTGAATGCCGATCGAGGCGTTGACAAGGCGGGGCTCAAAATAAGATAAAGGTTTTCTAGCCCGTAACCGTTTCTTCGAGATTCATCCAGTTTCCGCTCGTAATAGGGAGGCGGCATGATCGAAGCCGTGCGCGTTCTTGTGCTCAATCAGACCTACGAGCCCATTAATGTGTGCGGCGCGCGGCGCGCGGTCCGGATGATGCTCCTCGGTAAGGCGGAGACCATCGAGGTGGACGGGTTCATGGTCCGCAGCGAGCGGCTTAATTTCCGCCTCCCGGTGGTGATTCGCCTCCTCCACTACGTCCGGGTTCCCCGCAAGGCCGAGGCCCCCTTTTCGAAGAAAAATGTTTTCCGCCGCGACGGGCACACCTGTCAGTACTGCGGCTCGCCCAACGAGCTGACCCTCGACCATATCTCCCCCCTCTCAAGGGGCGGGCGCACGACCTGGGAGAACGTCGTTTGCTGCTGCCGGAAGTGCAACGCCCGAAAGGGAAACCGACTGCCCGAGGAGGCGGAGATGCGGCTGCTTCGCCCGGCCCGCAAACCCAGGTACTATTCATTCGAGTGGATGAACCCGCGCATGACCGCCTCGCCCCATCTGAGGTGGGAGAAATACCTCGACCTCTTCGGCGGCTCCTGAGCCGCCGCCCCCTGTTCGGGCGCCCTGGCCTTGAGCAGATGGCCTGACCGTCCCCGGGCCTTTATTAACTCGCCTTGATTCGGTAAATTAGCCTGTTTGGGTTTCGTTTATTTCGCGCCGCCTCTTAAACGATGGGTTTTCCAGCCGATGGGCGAGTTTCAGCTTACCTCCGATTTTCAACCCGCCGCGGATCAGCCCCAGGCTATCGACGCCCTCGTGGAGGGCTTAGAAGCCGGCGAGCGCCAGCAGGTCCTCCTCGGGGTAACCGGTTCGGGAAAAACCTTCACCATGGCGAACGTCATCGCCCGCCTGGAGAAGCCCACCCTCGTCATCGCCCACAACAAGACTCTCGCCGCCCAGCTTTTCAATGAGTTCAAGGGCTTTTTTCCGCACAACGCGGTCGAATATTTTGTCAGCTACTACGATTACTATCAGCCCGAGGCCTACGTCGCGACGACAGACACATACATCGAAAAAGACTCCGCCATCAACGACGAACTGGACCGGCTGCGCCACTCGGCCACCCGGTCCGCCCTCACCCGGCGCGATATCATCATCGTCGCCAGCGTCAGTTCGATTTACGGTCTCGGCTCCCCGTCCGACTACTACGACCTTCACATTCACCTCGAGCGCGGCCAGGAGATGAACCGCGAGGAATTGCTCGCCCAGCTCGTCCGCATCCAGTACACCCGCAACGACATCGAACTCGTCCGCGCTTCGTTCCGCGCGCGGGGAGACGTGGTGGAACTCCTCCCCGCTCACGAGGAAGACGAGGCCATCCGCGTCGAATTCTTCGGGGATGAAATCGACGAAATCAGCGAGATCGACCCCCTGCGCGGGACCGTGCTCAGGCCGATCGATCAAATCGAGATTTACCCGAACAGCCACTACATCACCCCCGAGGAGCGCCTGTCGCGGGCGATGGAGAACATCGAGGAAGAGCTTTGGGCCCATGTGACCGAACTCAACGCCGAGGGACTCGAACTCGAGGCGCAACGCGTCCGCCAGCGGACCCTCCAAGACATGGAAATGCTTCGCGAGGTGGGCTACTGCCACGGCGTCGAGAATTACAGCCGCCACCTAGACGGCCGCGAGCCCGGCCAGCCGCCGGCGACGCTGTTTTCCTATTTGGCGAAGGACCATCTCGTCATCGTGGACGAGAGCCACCAGAGCGTTCCCCAGATCCGGGCGATGTATAAGGGCGATCGTTCGCGGAAGGAAAACCTCGTCCGCTACGGTTTCCGCCTCCCCTCGGCCCTCGACAACCGGCCGCTCAAATTCGAGGAGTTCGAGGAGGAGGCGGCCAGCGTAGTCTACATCTCGGCCACGCCGGGGCCCTACGAACTGGAAAAAAGCGGGGGTGTTGTCGTCGAGCAGCTTCTTCGGCCGACCGGGCTGGTGGACCCCCCGGTGGAGATTCGCCCTGTGCAGGGCCAGGTGGACGATTTGCTCGCCGAGGTTCGCAAATCGGCCGAGTGCGGCGAGCGGGTTCTCGTCACCACCCTGACCAAGCGGTTCTCCGAGGACCTGACCGAGTATTACGAAGACCTCGGCGTCCGCGTCCGCTACATGCACAGCGACATCGAGACCCTCGAGCGCGTGAAAATCATCCGCGATCTGCGCTCGGGAGAGTTCGACGTGCTGATTGGAATCAATCTGTTGAGGGAGGGGCTCGACCTGCCCGAGGTGGCGCTCGTGGCCATCTTCGACGCCGACAAGGAGGGGTTTCTGCGTTCGGAAACCTCGCTGATTCAGACCTCGGGCCGTGCGGCGCGCCACGTGGGCGGGCGGGTGATCATGTATGCGGACCGGATCACCGACTCCATGCGGCGGGCGATGGAAGAGATGGCCCGCCGCCGGAAATTCCAGATCGCCTACAACGAGGAGAACGGTATCATCCCGCGTTCGATAAGCCGGCGGATGGACGAATTGATCGAAAGCGTCGGGGAGTACGACTACGTTGACATAACCGAGGGCGCGGCGGAGGAGGAGGCTGTCTACGGCGAGATTACAGAGGAGGAGGCCGTGGACCTCGAGGAACTCCGCGTCCGGATGCACGAGGCGGCCCAGAAGCTGGAATTCGAGAGCGCCGCGGAGCTTCGCGACCGGATCATCGCCATCGAGCGCCGCCAACTCGGCATCCGGAGTGGAGCGCGGGTACAATGATGGCGCAAAAGGGTAAAAAGGAAGTCACAGAAGAAGGCGCTTCTCCAGAGACGGATGTCGCCGATGGGGCTCCGGCAGAGGCGGACGCCGCCGAAGGAGCTCCGGCTCCCGCGCTTTTCGACCGCGAGGCGATCAGGCGCCTGCCCGAGAAGCCCGGCATTTATATTTTCAAAAACGAATCGGGCGATGTGCTCTACATCGGCAAGGCCGTCAAGCTGCGAAGCCGGGTCCGGAGTTACTTTGGAAAATCGACCGGCCGCGGTCCCTGGATCGAAAAAATGGTGGGCGAGGTTTCGTCGGTCGAGCACATCGTCACCTCAACCGGGGTCGAGGCTCTCATCCTCGAGAACAACTACATCAAGCGGCACAAGCCCCGGCACAACCTTCTCCTGCGCGACGACAAGCACTTTCCGTATCTCAAGCTCAGCACGAATGAAGAATACCCCCGCCTGAGCATCGTGCGGAGCCCGGTGGGCGACGGGGCGGAGTACATGGGCCCGTTTCCGGCCTCGGGGCGCTTGCGCCGGACGATTCGCTTCCTGCACAAAACCTTTAATATCCGCGCCTGCACCGGGAGCCTCGACGACAAGACCGCGAAGCGGTGCATCTATTATCAGATGGGCCAATGTCTTGGCCCCTGCGACGGTCTTCAGACGAAAGAGGAGTACAGCGCGAAGATCGGCGACGCCCTGAACTTTCTCAAGGGAAAAAACACCGAGCTCGAGGCGAAACTTCGCCGCGATATGGCGGAGCACGCCGAGGCGCTCAGGTTCGAGAAAGCCGCGAGGACGCGCGATCAACTGCGCGCCATCGAGGTCATGTTCGAAAAACAGGAGATGGTCACCGTCCTCGGCGGAGACCAGGACATCCTCGGCCTCCACCGGAAGGACGACCGGGCGTATTTCCGGCTCTTCTTCGTGCGCGGGGGGCGGATGTTGGGCGACCAGGGTTTCACCGTCCCCCTGAAGGCCGGGGTGGGCTCGGGGGAGGCCGTATCGGGCTTCGTGAAGCAGTACTACATGGGACAGTCCTACTTCCCGGCCGAGGTTCTGCTGTCCGCGCCGCCGCCGGATGCGGAGTTGATCGCCCGGTGGCTCTCCGAGCGCCGGGGACGGAAGGTGGCGGTCCTCACCCCCCGGCGGGGAGGGAAGCGCCGCCTGGTCGAGATGGCCTCCGAAAACGCCGGGGAATCGCTCGAGCGCGACGAGGTGCGCCTGAGCAAGGACCAGGCGACGCTCGAGGCGATCCGCCGGGCGCTGGGGCTGGACGATCTACCCGCCCGCATCGAGGCGTTTGATATTTCGAATCTGCACGGAAGCCATATTGTCGGCGCGAGCGTGACCTTCCGCGAGGGGCGCCCGCTCAAGGACGGCTATCGCCGCTACCGGATTCGATCGGTTGTCGGACAAGCCGATGATTTCGCGGCGATGCGCGAGATTGTCTCGCGGCGCATGGAGCGAATCGTGAACGAGGGGAGCGAGAAGCCCGGCCTGATTCTCATCGACGGCGGAAAAGGGCAACTCTCCTCGACCGCCCAGGCGCTCGAGGAGGTGGGCGTCGCCGACCTCGGGCTTTGCTCGATCTCGAAGGGAAGGACGAAGGATAACCCCGGGGATCAGGATGTATTCTTCCTGCCGGGGGTCTCGGATCCGGTGCGGATGGAGGAGGGCAGCCCCGAAAAGCTCCTCCTCCAGCGGATCCGCGACGAGGTGCACCGCTTCGCTGTGACCTATCACCGCAGTCGCCGCGCGAAGGAGGAACTCCACAGCGGCCTCGACGACGTGCCGGGCCTCGGCCCGAAGCGGCGCCGGGACCTCCTCCGCGCCTTCGGGAGCCTGCGTGGGGTGGTCGATGCCACGGACGAGCAGCTTCTTGTCGTCGCCGGGATCACCCCCCGGTTGGTGGGGGCCATCCGGGAGCATCTCGGCGGGCGCGAGAATGCGGAATTGCCGGCGGGAGCGGAATTTAAAGCGGGACCGGCGGGAGAGGAGCACGCACCTTGAGGCCGCGCGATGTGGGTTATGCCGCCTTCTCGGGGATTTTGCTGGGCTTTTTGTTCCCACCTTTCTCCTTTGAGGCGATTGCGTGGGTGGCGCTCTTTCCGCTCCTTTGGGTCCTCGACCGGAGACATCCGCTCGACGGGCTGATCCTCGGCTTCGTGGCCGGGTTTGTCGGCTATTTGATCATCATTTGGTGGGTCGAGGTGACGATGGTCAACTACGGGGGGCTGCCCTCGCCGCTGGCCTGGCTCCTGGCGGTGACCCTCGCGGCCTATGTCGGGCTCTACGTGGGCGCTTTCGGCTACCTTCTGATCTGGATTACGCCCGAGGCGGGCTACGCCCGCATGTTCATGGCCCCGGTCCTCTGGGTCGCCCTCGAACTCGCCCGCGCCTATTTTCTCTCGGGCTTTCCTTGGGCGCTGCTCGGCTACAGCCAATACAGCATCCTGCCGGTTATCCAGATCGCCGATCTTTTCGGCGTCTACGGCGTCTCGTTTTTCATTGTCCTGATCAACGCGGTCTTTTGGCATTTTTTCCGCCACCCGGACCGCGCTCCCTTCGTCGTTCTCGGCGGCGGGGTGGCCTTGGCGGCGCTCGTGCAGGGCTACGGGTACCTCAGGCTCCTCGAGGTGCCGGGGGAGATGGGTCCTCCCCGGCCCGTCGGGATCGTCCAGCCCGACACCCGGCCCTCCACGAAGTGGAAGCCGGGGCGGCGAGAGGCCATCGTGGGAGATCTCGAAAAGCTGACCGAGGCCCTGACCGCGGATTTCAGCGGCCGGGGCAGGCCCGTTCCGCCGCTCATCGTCTGGCCCGAGGCGGCGGCCCCGTTCGTCTACTCCGAGGAGCCCCGGTGGCAAAAGCGCCTCGCCGAAATCGCCGAGCGCGCGGGGAGCTATCTCCTGTTCGGCTCACTCTCGGCGAGACGGGCGGAGGGGGATCCCAGGCTCTACAACTCGGCCTATCTTCTGGGGCCGGACGGCACGAGCGCGGGCCGCTACGACAAGATGCATCTGGTTCCGTTCGGCGAATATATTCCGCTGCGCTGGCTTTTGTTTTTCGTGGAGAAATTCGTCCCCATCATCGGGCGGTTCGGCGAGGGGGAGGAAGCCCGAATCTTCGATGTACCCGGAGGGAAATTCGGGGTCCTCATCTGCTTTGAGGTGATTTTCCCCCGTGTCGTCAGGCGCATGGCCGGGTCGGGATTTCTCGTCAACATCACCAACGACGCCTGGTTCGGGCGCACGGCCGCCTCCGAGCAACATCTTTCGATGGCGGCGATGAGGGCGGTGGAGCTGCGCACCCCGATTGTGCGCGCCGCGAACACCGGAATCAGCGCCATCATCGATGCCACCGGGGCAATTCGCCTCAGGAGCCCGATATTTGAAAAGTGGCGGTGGGCCGGAGTCGTCTCGCCCCGGAAGGCCTCTCCCACCCTCTATGCACGGGTGGGGGACATCTTTGCCCTCGTGTGCTTCGCCGTAATGCTGCTCATGGGATGGCTGGCGGTGGTCCGCGGTCATCCGCGGTTATGATACGATTGTCGCCGGTCGCCCGGCAGCAATTGCTTAAAAATGCGCTCCCGCGCAGAGGTGAGAAATCGATGGAAGAGTATCTGAAGAAAATCGACTGGCTCGAAGCGCGGCTCCTTGAACTCCGAGGTCGGCTTTGACCTCGACGAACTCGAAGCCGAGTGCGCCAGGCTGGACAAACTCGCCGCCGGCGAGAAGTTCTGGGACGACGCGGACGCGGCCCAACACACCCTAAAGCGGCGCGCCTCCCTCCAGCGGACGATCGACGCCTGGGCCGACCTCCAGAAAAAACTCACCGAACAAAGCGAACTCACCCAACTCATGGAAATGGAGGAGGGCGCCCCCAATCCGGATCTGCTCGGCGAACTCGGTGAAGCCCTCGAGGCCATCGAAGCGGAGCAAGGACGCCTCGAATTTCGCCTTGTAATGGACTCCGAGGAAGACCCTGGCAACGCAATCCTTTCGGTGAACGCCGGGGCGGGCGGGGTGGAGAGCCAGGATTGGGCCGAAATCCTCATCCGGATGTACGCCCGGTGGGCGGAAGCCCACGGCTGCACGGCCAAGCTGGTCTCGGTCCTGCCCGGCGAGGAGGCGGGCATCAAGAACGCCACCTTCATCATCGCCGGCGATTACGCCTACGGCTACCTTCGTGCCGAGATGGGCGTCCACCGCCTGGTGCGAATCTCGCCCTTCGATGCCGCCTCGCGGCGCCACACCTCGTTCGCCTCGGTGGATGTCGTGCCCGAGGTCTCCGACGACGTGGAGATCGAAATCGTCGAGAGCGATCTGCGCATCGATGTCTACCGCAGCTCGGGCGCCGGCGGCCAGCATGTGAACACAACCGACTCGGCCGTACGCATCACCCATGCGTCCACCGGCATCGTCGTCACCTGTCAGAACGAGCGGAGCCAGCACAAAAACCGGGCCACGGCGATGAAACTCCTGCGCGGGCAGCTCTATAAGCTCGAGATGCAAAAACGCGAGGAGGAAAAAGAGCTGCAGCACGCAGCGAAAAAATCGATTAGCTTCGGAAGCCAGATACGGTCCTATATTCTCCATCCTTACCAGATGGTGAAAGACCACCGAACCGATATTGAAACGTCGAACGTCGATTCCGTTCTCGACGGCGACATCGACAAATTCATCGACGCTTATTTATTGTCCCTGATTGAGAGCCGGGCCGAGGCGGGCCCCCATAGCTAAGGCCTCGTGACTAAGGCCTCTCGCACCGGCCATTACCCGTGAGCAAGGAAGCCAGTCACTTATGAGCGAATCGTCACCAAACAAAAAAGATTCCGTCCCGGAAGGGGATTCCGTCCCGGAAGGGGATTCCGTCCCGGAAGGGGGTTCCGTCCCGGCAGCGGAGGGCCCAATCGGCGAGTTGATCGAACAGCGCCGCCGAAAGCTCGAGGCCATCCGGG
>NYYB01000173.1 GCA_002685755.1 Nitrospinota bacterium | reverse complement strand
TGGAATTTTGGCGGCCGGGGGGTTCCGGCGGTGGCTCCTTCAAAGGAGGAAAAAATTGTCGGGCTGCGCTATCTGGCGCATTCGAGCTTTTTGATTGCCGGGCCCGGAGGCGGAAGGTTTCTCACCGACCCCTATTGGACCAATCCCCTGAATCCTGTTCCTGATGCTGTATCGGTCAGCAATCTCCATGATACGCACGCCCAGACCGGCCCCTACGAGGGAAAAACGAAAATATTTTACGGGGCATTGATGGAGGGAAAGCCCATTACGGTGGACACCTTCATCCGGAAAATCAGGCTGTTTGCCTTTCCTCAGGTATACGGGGATTCGAAATCCCCTTATGTCATCAACACGATATTTATTTTTCAGGCGGGGGGAATATGCATTGCCCACCTGGGCAACGCCCGGTTCAGCCCTTCGGAGGGCCAGATTCGGGCCCTGGGAAAGATTCATGTCCTTTTGCTGCCGATTGATGGTTCGTTAACGGTACCCCATGAAATCGGAGCGAAAATCGTGAAGCGCATTGGCCCGAACATTGTGATTCCGATGCATTATGCCGGTCCCGAACTCTCTGCCCAATTTGCCGGGGCGATGAAAGTCGAGGGGTTCGACCGAGTGAAATGGGCGAAGTCGCCGGAGTTGAGTCTATCGCTCAGACGGCTCCCCCCTCCCACCCTTTTTATGGTTTTGCCCCCGGCGGAAGATGTCCCCTAAGCGAATGTTGAGCCGCCGAAATTTCCTGCGCTGCGCCGCGGCTATCGCCGCCGGTGCGGCCGCTTCTCGCGGGAAGGCGTGGGCCCAGGGCGAGGAGCCTTCCACTTCACCGGGAATCGGCTCGCAGGTGCCTATGCCCGGTTTCATCCCCGGACATATCAGGTACCGGGGAGGGCGGTGGCAGGAGTATCCCACCGCGATGGCTTCGCTGCTCGAAGAGGTTCGGAAACGGACGAGTATCATCGCCGGCCCCGAGGCAGGGGGGGGCGATCTCTCCTCGCCTGAGTTGTTTGAATTCCCGTTCCTTTACCTTTCGGGGCGCTACGAGTTTGAAATGCCCAAAGAAAAGGAAATCGATCGATTGCGCCGCCATTTGACCTATGGCGGGTTTTTGTTGATTGACGACGGCCTCGGACTCGTAAACGAAGGATTCGGCCGGACGGCCCGAGAACTCGTCCGCCGGCTTTATCCGCGCGAGGCGCTCGAACCGCTGCCCACAGATCACGCCATGTTCAAAAGCTACTATTTGATTCGCTCTATCGGAGGAAGGCAGGCTGTCAGCCAAGAGCTGGAGGGTATCCACCTGGGGCGGTTCACGCCGGTCGTTTTTTGCCGAAATGATCTCGCTGGCGCATGGGCGAGGCGGCCCGACGGCGGGTGGATCGAGGGCTGTTCGCCAGGGGGCGAGCCCCAGCGCAAAGCCGCGTTTCACTTGGGGGTGAATATCGTCCTCTATGCGATGACTGGAAACTATAAGCAGGATTTAATCCACCACCCCATCATTCAGCGCCGCTTGAATCAAGGATGAAATGATAGACTGGAATTCGATTTATTGGCCCGGCGGACTTCCGCTCTGGTTAATCGGTATTTTGGCGATCGCTCTGGCGGAAAGCATGCGCCGGAGGATCCCTTTTCTGAGGGAAAAGTTGTCGCCGGGGCGGACTTGTTTTCTCCTGGCGCTCCGCGGATTCTTGTATCTTGCCATCCTGTTTTTTCTCTCGGGGCCAACCGTTTCCGAGGAACGCACTCGATCCCTGCCTCCTCGTGTGCTGGTGCTGGTGGACAACTCGGCGAGCATGAGCGTCAAGGATGAACCCGGTGGCGGCTCTCGACTCGCTTCCGTTGTGGACTTTCTCGTGGGGAATCGCCGGGAAAAGGAGAGCGAGAATGCCACACCCAAAGGATTCCTGGGCCGGCTATCAGGAGCATACGATGTTCAGGTGAGACGGTTCGATATCGCAAGCGTTCCTTTGTCGCGGGAGGAGATCGGCTACCTCGAGCCCGTGGGTCAGGGGAGCGATGCTCTCGGCGTTATTCGCTCGGCGATGAAAGGGAGGGCTGTCCGTCCTGGTGGCGAGGACCAAGCCCCTGCTCTCTCTCGTGACCGTCCCGAGGCGATTATCCTTCTCTCCGACGGGGGCGATACTTCGGGCAGCATTTGGCCTCCCGAGAACGTTGACCGTTTTCCTCCCGTGCTGACTTTCGGAATTGGCTCCTCTCGCCGGTTTCAGGATATTTCGATCCACGATGTCCGGGCGCCGCGGTTGGCGTTTCAAAAAAAGGAAGTTCATCTCGAAGCCACTCTTACCGTACGTGGCTATGTAGGTCAGAAATTGCCCATTGCGCTCACGCGTGATGGGCGCGTGGTCAGTACTCAGGCTCTTGATATCCGGCGCGATCCTACCCGGAAAAAGATTCGTTTTCGGTTTACTCCCCGGGATGTGGGCAGTTTGCTGCTTTCGCTTGAAACGCCCCTCCAGCGAGGCGAAATGGTGGAGTCGAACAACCGGGTCGAGGTTCCCCTCGAGGTGCGCCGGAACAAAATACGAATGTTGACGATTTCCGGGGCTCCCTCGTGGAACTATCGGTTTTTCCGGATGGCACTGAAGCGGGACCCCTCCATCGATCTGGTATCGTTTGTCTTTTTGCGAACCTCCGAGGACGATCCAGGTGTCCCTACCAGACAGCTCAGCCTCGTTCCCTTTCCCGTGGATACTCTTTTTCGCGAAGAACTCAAAAATTTTGACATCGTTGTTTTCGACAATTTCTCGGCAAATGCCTATTTCAGTAATTATTACCTCCAGCGTGTCTATGATTATGTGAAAGGAGGCGGTGGGTTTTTGATGTTCGGCGGGAAAAACTCTTTCTCCTCGGGTGGCTATGTTCTATCGCCAATCGAGAAGATGTTGCCCGTCGATCTTGTGAGGGGTGAGGACTTCTTTTCGGGGGTGAAGTTCAGGGGAAAACTAACCATTTCGGGAAATCGCCACCCTATTACGCTCCTTTCTCCCGACCCGAAGACCAATGAGCGGCTTTGGTCGAAATTTCCTCCCTTGCGTCAAGGAAACCTCACCACACGGGGAGCGGAGGGTACGATTCTGCTCTCCTCGAAAGAAGGCCCCACGATGGATAGGCCGATGATCGCTGTCCGCCGGGTGGGGGAGGGCCGCGTTCTCTCCATTCTCACCGACGATCTCTGGCGCTGGAATTACGGCATGGTGGCCGCCGAGAAGACGAATCGTCTTTACTTGAGGCTTGTGGCTCAAATGGTCCGCTGGCTGTCGGGAGACCCTTCCGCTTCTCAGGTGGAAATTCTTCCCGAGGCCGAGCCGGGGAAAGACGGAGCCTATGTGATCCGCCTCCAGGTGCGTGATGAGTCATTTGCGCCGGCATCCGGGGCGAAAGTGCAACTCTCTCTTCGGGACCCGTACGGTATGACTCATCGCGTCCGGGCTGTTTTTCTCCCCGAGACCGGTGAATTCGAGGCGAGGTTCAAACCCAGGGGCCGCGGAAGTTACCGTGCCGAGGTCCAGGCGATGTTGGGGGAGAGGTCGCTGGGCCATTCGATCAGGACTGTGAGTGTGGGGGATGCGGCTGGAGGCGCCGAATGGGCGGATGCCAGCCCCAACTGGGAGCGCCTCAGGGATCTTTCCAGGGAAACGGGCGGGATATTTATCCCGGTGAATTTAGGGGAAAATGAGGAAAATAGTACGGCCGATCGCGTAATGGAGGCGTTGAAAGGGAAGGTGCCCCCGAAGCTTGTTGAGGTGCGGGATGTAAGGCTTTGGAGTATTCCCTGGATCGGGTTTATTCTAATCTTGCTGCCGGCCGTTGAGTGGACAACGAGACGATTATGGGGGCTTGCCTGATGCCTGAAAAATCCTTCAAGCGAATTTTCGGTTTTCTGACCGGAGTTATCGAGGGGCGCCAGAAAGTTCGCCGGTTCGAAGCGGGCCTCTTGATTTTGCTTGGCGCCCTGTCGGTGTTGTTGCTTGCTCCTGCCGCGGTCTTGGCTCAGCTCCACAATGGCTATGCCGCGGTTATCTATCTGGCGGTTTCGGTCCTTGTTTTGGGTGCCGTCCTGGCGCGTGCGGTTTGGTTGATTAAGCGGCCTCCCAGCCGGGAGAAGGTCGCTCTTGAGATCGAGTCCGAGCTCGGTGATATCGGCAACAACCTGATCAGTTCGCTTCAGCTCTTCCCGACGAAAAACAAACTTGGTTCCGGTGATCCAACATCTCCTGCATTGATTGATGCTCTTGTCGTTGAAACCGCCGAGCAAATCGAGCGGCTCGACGCCGGCGACTTCGTCTCGAATTCGAGTTGCCGGCGGTTGGGAAAACTCGCGGCGGGGCTGGGGTTTACGGTCTTGATCGCCGGATTCATATGGCCGGGGCTCTATCCCAGGGCGGGTTTCCTTCTGGCCAACGCCGTCGATTTGATGCCCTCCCGGATCACCCATCTATACCTGTCCGCTTCCTCGAAGCGAATCCTTCCAGGCTCGAGCGTTGTTTTTGACGTTCGAACCGAGGGCATGAGCCCTGGCCGGGTGGAGATCGAGGTGTCGGATGCCGGTGGCGTGGGCGATGAGTCTGTTAAAGACCGGATTCCGATGGAGATTTTAGAGGAAAACCGCTTTCGCCTGAAGTGGAAAGGCGGGGACGGAGACTTTCGTGTCGTCGCGCGGGCGGGCCGGTTCCGCTCGTCGCCCATCGACATGAAGGTGGTGGCCCCTCCTCGTGTGAAGGTCATCGAGATTGTTAATTTTCCGCCGGATTACACCCCCTATCCACCGACCCGGCAATCCAAAACAGCGAACATTAGAGCGTTCCTGGGGTCGTCGGTCTTGGTTCGCGTGAAAACGAGCAAGCCCGTGAGCGAGGCTCTTCTGTCCCTGGCTGGTGGTTGGCGTGTCAACCTTAAGCCCGGGAAGGAAGGTTTCCTCGAAGGATTAATTCTCGTAGGGAGTCCGGGGTCGTATCAGATTCGTCTGAAGGATATGGATGGTTTCGCGAATTTGGACCCGCCTCGATACCGAATCGACATCATTCCGGACACTTTTCCCGATGTGAAGGTTATCAAGCCCGACAAGGATCTGGCCGTTGAGGCCGACGATGCCGTAAGGGTGCGTTACCGGGCCACGGACGATTTCGGTATCCGAAATGTCGGCCTCGAGGTCAGGTTGGGGCGGAAGGCGCCCCGCAGTATCCGGCTCTGGGGAGAAGAGAATTCCAAGAAACTGGTGCAGGGCAGTTATGTGATCGACTTGCGGGCTTTTGCGTTGCGGCCGGGAGGGTTTTTGACCTACCGCATATTGGCCGAGGATATCGATACGGTAAGCGGGCCCAAGCAAGGAGCGAGCCCCTTTTACAATATTCGGATCCGCGATCGCGAAGCGGTCATCGCCTCGTTGGACAAAAAACTCGACGAAATTTCTTCGGACCTTTTGAATTTGCTTGGCGATTACCTGGAGCAGGAAGTCGCGCCTTCCGTGTTCAAAAATACCGAAAAATCCACCCGAAACAATGATAATGAAATTCAATCCTCCCCTAAAAAAATGAGTAAGTCTTTGTACGATAAAGCCCGGGAGGTAATGAAGAAAGTTCAGGCAGCAAGGGATATTTTGCGCCCCAATAATCCGCGCGAAGCGCTGGCGAGCATGGATCTCGCCACTCTCTCCCAAAGGCTAAGGGAGGCGATGAATCAGTATTTGGTTCCGCCTAGGAGCGACTCCGCGAAAACTGACGGCCCACTTACGAAAAAACAATGTGAGGAGCGTGAAAATAAGAGGCTTTCCCGGCGGGAGGAGGCGACGGAGAGTATCGAGCGGTTGGCCTCGATGGGGGAGGATATGCTCCACAGCGTCAGGATGGACCGGGCCGGCAAGTCGGCGGATGAATTGATGCAGCGTCAGCGCGCCCTTTCCCGCGCTTTTGAGCAAATGCGAAAATCGGGAGAGGTGGACGAGGCCAGCAAGCAAAAGGTTGAACAGGAGATTGCGCGTCTTCAGAAAGAATTGAACAAACTCATGCAGCAACTATCCAATCTGGCTCAACGCATGCCCGCCGAATTCATGAATCAACGCGGCATGCGAAACCTTCCGATGCAAAACATGATGAACGCGTTTGACCGTATTCGTCAGCAAATGCGCCAGGGGAACATTCGGGGAGCGTTGGATACGTTGCGGCGGTTGTTGAGTCAGATTCAACGGATCCGGAACGCCATGCGGGGGTTGCGCCGCCAGCAGATGTCCGCCCAGCGTGGCGGGCGCCCAATGCAAAGACGCCAATCCGAGCTCGGCGCTATCGTGAAGGAACAGCAAGCTGTTTTAAGCGATACGGTCGGTGTGTTCGGTAATGTGATTCACAGGATGAAGAAGGGATGGCCCAAAGGGCTGGAGAAGCTTTCTCTCCAATTCGCAAAACATATTAACGCCGAGAAGAAATTGATGGAGCGAATTCGCGCCGAGGATTGCGTAATCAAGCTCAAGGTTGCCCCGTCACCTTCTAGCGAAGAACCCTCCGACCCCCGGAATAAACTGAGAGATGCGCTAGGGGCGATCCCGGGAGCCTTCATCCCGGGAGGTCTGGGGGCGAGCCTGTCTCCGGAAGAAAAGGCGCGGGTCGAGAAGGAGCGACGCGAAGATATCCGCCGATTGCATCAGGCGGCGGTTGGTGAATTGGAAAAATACCTCGGGCGGGGTGATTGGGGGGATATCCACGGGATCGTACCCAGGATGGGTGAGATGGTTCAGGACGAAACATGTCTCGATAATAAAGAAAAAGAGGGCGCCCGGCTCAGGTGGCGGAAGGCACTGAGGTCGTTGGACACTTTGCTTAAAAAGGCCGAGAAGACATTGCCCGCTAATGAGCGCCAGGCGCTGGCCGGCCTTCGTAAGCGCCAGGAGGTGCTTGAAGACCGTTTGACTGCCTTCAATGATCGTCTCAGGCAGTTGTTGCAGCTTTATCCATTCCTGGATCCGAGGATGGTCAATCGCCTCGACGCGGCCCGCGACTCGATGAAGGACGCCAAGAGTTCTTTGGGGAAAAGGAGCTCCTCCGCGGCGATCCCTCACGAGGAGCGCGTGCTCGAGCTTTTGGCGCAGAGTCAAAGCCAGATGAATCAATCCATGAGGCAGATGGCCCAGCGGGGGAGGCTCGGGATGGGCACTCCCCGTGGGTTGGGAGCCTATCGTTCTCCCGGCCGGGGATGGTGGGCTCAAAACCCGAGGTTTCCGGGCCGGGACAGTTCCCAGCGCCGAGGTTCCGAGGGACAAGACGGCCGCCAGGGGACAGACTTCAGCGAGGTGCTGATCCCCGATCGGGAGCAATACCAGGTGCCCCAGAAGTTCCGGGAAGAGGTGATGGAGGTGCTTAAAGAGGGACTCCCCGATTCCCTGCGCTCCGAGATAGAAAATTATTATGAGCGGTTGACCAGGTGATTCGTCGTATGAAGAGTTGGGCGATTTTGCTCATTACCACGCTGGTGTTGTCGTGCCTCCCGGCTCTGGGGGCGGCCGGGCCGGCGGTTGAGCCTGGCCCGAGCGGGCTCTCGTTGAGCGCCTCATCGACGGCGGTCACGGCGATGTAATAGCCGACGTTGTTGGCGGGCACTGTGAGCTGCCACGTGGTCTCGTGTGGTGCGGGGAGCTTCGTGACCTCCGGGAGCATGCCGCTCGTGCTGCGTATGGGCGCCGTGGCGCGGTAGATCTGATAGCGGAGAAAGTCGCGCGCGTCGGTGACGGGGTCCCAGCTGACCGCGAGCACGTTCCCATCGTCTCCCGGCACGTCCTCGGCGGCGAGGCCTTGGATGGGCTCGGGCGGAGTCGCATCGAGGGTCACTCGCACTTGGGCGGCGCGCGTGGTGGAGTTGCCGTTGCGGTCTCGAAGCGT
>NYYB01000064.1 GCA_002685755.1 Nitrospinota bacterium | reverse complement strand
GTGTTTGTTCGAGTCACCGGGATTTTCCGGCGCTCACGGAGTTTTTCTGTCCTCAGCCGAGGGGCGTGGCCGGGCCGCAGCCGCGGTTGAAGAAGCCCGTCGGCCGATGAGAGATCCGGAGCGGGTTTTTTATTCGCACTATCTTTAGCGGAAGGAACGTCATGTCCAACGCGGAAAGCCCAGTTACAGACGCCGTAGTCGAGTTCATCCTCGGGACCGAAACCGAATCGATTCCCGAGGATGTGAAAGTCATCTCCCGCCGCTGCTTCGTGGACGGGTCCGGCCTGATGGTGGCCGGATCGACGGACCACAGCGGCCGGATCGTCCAGGCCCACATCAAGGAATTCGGCGGGGAGCCCGAAGCGCGGATCGTCGGAACGAATCAGACCGTATCGGCCCAGTCCGCCGCGCTGGCGAACGGGATCGCGGCTCACGCGATGGACTACGACGATACTCAACTGTCGAACTACCCGGATCGAATCTACGGGCTGCTGACCCACCCGACGACACCCGTTCTCGCCGCCTCGCTGGCGGTGGCCGAGCTGCTCGGCTCGACGGGCGAGGAGCTGCTCGCCGCTTTCATGATCGGCTTCGAGGTTGAGTGCAAGGTCGCCGAGTGCATCAAGCCCGATCACTACATCAACGGATTCCACACGACCGGCACAGTCGGCGCCATCGGCGCGGCGGCGGCGGCGGCCCGTCTGATGGACCTCGACGAGGCCCAGCTCCGATTCTGCCTGGGGATTGTCTGCTCGGAGAGCGCGGGCCTTCGCGCCAACTTCGGAACGATGACGAAACCCTTTCACGCCGGACGGGCGGCCGAGAACGGCGTTGTCGCTGCGAGGCTCGCGGCGGGCGGATTCACATCGGACCCCACTATTTTCGATGGCCAATGGGGCTTCATGCAGATCATGGGCGGCGGTTGCGACCCCGACTACCTGATCGGCAAGCTCGGCAACCCTTGGGCGGCGGTGGACCCCGGCGTTTCGATCAAGCCTTACCCGAGCGGGTCGCTTTCGCATCCTTCGATGGACGCGATGCGCGACCTCATCCTCGAACACGACATCAAGCCCGATCAGTTGAAAAAAGTGCGGCTCGGGACGACCACCCGGGTGCTCCAACCGCTCCGCTACGATGATCCGCAAAACGAACTCGAGGCGAAATTCTCGATGAAGTACAGCCTCGGAATACTTCTCCTCAACGGAGGAAATGGCGGCATCGCCCAGTACCGGGACGATGTGGTGGCGAGCGAGGAGGTGAAGGCGATTCTGGATAAGGTCGAGCCCTACGTGGACGACGAGATAGAGGCGATGGGCTACGACCTCATCCGCTCGAAGCTCACCATCGAGATGGAGGACGGCACCGTCCACGAGAAGTTCACCGACACCTCGCGAGGGACCCCCAAGCGTCCGATGGACCGCGAGGAGCTCTTCGAGAAATTCACGGAGTGTTGCAGCCTCGTTTACGAGAAAGACCAAATTGCCCGCGCCGAGGCCCTTCTCTACAAGGTGGACACTCTCGAAAGCATTTACGCGCTGATCGAGGTGCTGGGCGAAAAAGAGGACGCCTAGCGCACTTAGGATAGAATATGGCAGAGGAAGCCCAGCGCATTTTCGTCGTATGCACCGATTTAATGTTCTCGGCTCGCATCCGCGAGGCGGGCGCCTCGTCAGGGGCGGTGTTCGAGTTCATCGGCTCGGCCGAGAAATTCGATATGGCGGCCGAGAATTTCAACGCCGTGCTTTTCCTCATGGACCTCCATCACCCAAAACTGGGAGGCGATGAAGCGGGCGAGCTGATTCGGAAGCTCCGGGCCAGCCCGAGGAACAAGGGCGTTTACGCCATCGCCTTCGGCAGGCACGATCAACCCGAACTACTCAAGAACGCCGAGGCGGCGGGATTCGACAAGGCGATGCCGCGCTCGCTTTTCGTGCGCGAGATGCCCGAGATCGTCCGCCGGGCGGCCAGCCGGATACGGACGGCCGGTTGACCGTCAGAGGCGGGAGGCCGAATCCGGAGACTTATTCCGGGAGCCTGATCTACTGGTTGGAAGTTCCCTCGGACCAGCAGCATTTCATCCAGGGAATTCTGGACGGCTACGACGGGCTGGGCTACTACCAGACGATGGTTCACGGCTACGGCCAGCGGGAGGACGGGCGGACGACCGCGCTGGCCCGGATCACCTCCACCGGGGACGGCCGGGATGAGATGGAGGGCCTTCTCGAGGCGCTTGCCGCCGGTTTCGGGTTGAGGCTATTGGAGGAAGCGCCCGGCATCCAGCCGGATCTCCAGCCCCGGTCCAAGAAACCAGAATCCCGGGCCGAGGAAGCTTGATCGTTGCAAGCCACCGGACGGGGAGAGGAATGGCGAAAATGGCGTCGTGGCGTGGTTTTTTAGCCGGGTTGTGGCTGCTCGCTTTTCTGGCCGCGCCAGCGCAGGGAGCCCCCGCCGTTTTGAAGCTCGCCACAACGACGAGCACGCAATTCACCGGACTTCTCGACTGGCTCCATCCCCATTTCGAAAAACGGCATAACGTCCGCATTCACACCATCGCCGTCGGAACGGGCAAGGCGCTGCGCCTCGGGCGGAACGGGGATGTCGATGTGGTCCTGGTCCACGCTCCTGGGGCGGAGAAAAAATTTGTCGCAGCCGGACACGGCGTCTGTCGCCGGAGCGTGATGTACAACGATTTTGTGATTGTGGGCCCGGCTGCCGATCGCGCCAAAATTCTGGGGATCGGGGACACTTCCGCCGCCCTCCGCCGAATCGGCGCGGGTGGGGCCGTTTGGGTCAGCCGGGGCGACGATTCCGGCACCCATAAAAAAGAGGCCGCTCTCTGGCGCGGCGC
This sequence comes from Nitrospinota bacterium, assembly GCA_002685755.1. Taxonomy (GTDB): domain Bacteria; phylum UBA8248; class UBA8248; order UBA8248; family UBA8248; genus UBA8248. The sequence goes on along the minus strand of NYYB01000064.1, from coordinate 4,571 downwards.
GGGGATTGATCCCGGGGGCGCGTGGTACCGATCGCTCGGCCAGGGAATGGGGGAGACACTCAAGGCGGCCGACGAGATGAGGGCCTACACCCTCAGCGACCGGAGCTCTTTCCTTTTTTTCGCCGCCCGGGGAAAAGTGGATCTAAAGGTCCTGGTCGAGGGCGGAAGGGAGTTGCTCAATCCCTACGGGGTGATCGCCGTGAACCCCGAGCGCCATCCCCATGTACGCTACGAGTTGGCAATGAAATACGTTCAGTTTCTCGTCTCGCCCGAAGGGCAGCGCCTCATCGACTCCTTTCGGTTGAAGGGAAAAAAACTGTTCCATCCGTCCACCGCGCCGGCGAGGCCGGGAAACTGACGTTCCGGGGAGGCTCCCCTCCGGCGCCGGATTTTCCGTGCGGGCCGGAGGCCGAGAGAATTTTTTTCGATAAAGAGGGTGGTGTGAGCCGCCGGGCCGTGGTTTTCGGCTACACCGAACTACAGGTCCGGAGCCTGCCACTGTGAGATTTTCGTGGAATACGTGATCGCGGTCCTGTTTTTTTTCGTTGCTCTCATCTACTCCAGCGTCGGTTTGGGTGGCGGCTCCTCCTACACCGCGATCATGGCCATCTTCGATGTGAATTATGTCCTGATACCCACCACCTCTCTCATGCTCAACGCGACCGTCACCAGCCTCGGAGCCGCGAATTTTTGGCGGGGCGGGCACGTGAACTGGCGCCTGATCGCGCCCTTTCTCGCCTCTTCGATTCCGATGGCGTATTTGGGGGGAAGCATCGCCCTGTCGAAACAGGCCTTTTACATTCTCCTGCTCTTCACCCTCATCACCCTCGCCGTCCGGATATATTTTTTCGACAGTCTCCGGATCTCCCTCAAGCTGGAGGGCGCGCAAAAGATCGTCTTTTCGATCGTCCTGGGGGGGGCGCTCGGTTTTATCGCGGGGACGGTGGGGATCGGCGGAGGAATCTACCTCGCACCCCTCGTCGTGACGTTCAACCTAGGAACGGAGAAAGAGGCCGCCGCAACGGGCTCGATCTTCATCTGGGTGAACTCCCTCGCGGGGCTCTTCTCGCGAATGCAGCGCGGGGCGTTCAGCATGGAGTTGGTGCTGCCTCTGGTGGCGGCTGTTGTCGTCGGCGGTTTTCTGGGCTCCTACATGGGTTCGTTTCGCTTTGCGCCGCTGACGATTCAAAAGCTGATGGGGATTGTCATCATCGTCGCCATGGTCTTTTTGCTGCGGAGAGTGATTTAGGCGAAGACGTATTGCGCGAAGCCGCGAAACCCGCGTTTTGTGCGAAGTCGCTTTTTGCTGGGCGGCCGGCGGCTGTATAATCCGCCGGCGGGGTGAAATGAAGCCCGAGGCTTACATCGAGACGGGCACCGGGGCGGGTAGGCGATGGAATTTCTTCTGGATGGAATCCGGGAAGGCATCCTCCTCGTTCTGCGCGCGGACCCCGATGTGATGGCCGCCTCCTGGGTCACCGTCCGGGTGAGCTTCGGCGCGACGGCGGTCGCCGGCCTGATCGGCTTGCCGATCGGCTGGGCGCTGGCCTCTCGCCGCTTCCGGGGCCGGGGCGCGGCCATCTCGGTGATCCAGACCCTCCTCGGAGTGCCCACCGTGGTGATCGGCCTGGTCGTCTACGGGCTTCTCTCCCGCCGGGGGCCGCTCGGTTTCGCGGACCTGCTGTTCAGCCCGACGGCCATCGTGATCGGGCTGGTGATTCTTTCCGTACCGATCGTTTCTGTTTTCACGATGACGGCGATCTCCTCGGTGGATCAGCGCGCGCGCGAGACGGCGCTCACGCTGGGCGCCTCCTCGCGGCTCGCCGCCTGGATGGTGCTGCGCGAGGCGCGCTTCGGACTGATAGCGGCGATACTGGGCGCGTTCGGGCGGGTGTCCTCCGAGGTGGGCATCGCCATGATGTTGGGCGGTAACATCAAGGGCTACACGCGGACGCTGACCACGGGGATCGCCCTCGAGAGCATGAAGGGGGAATTTGGATTCGGCATCGCCCTGGGCGTCGTGCTCATGGCGATTATTTTCTTGACGAACATCGGCACGCGCATCCTGCAGAAATCATAATGAATATTTTCACGCTAGAAGACATCCAGGTCAGCTTCAACGGGGAAACCGCACTCGACATCGGCAGGCTCGACATCGCTCCGGGCGCGGTCACCGCGCTTTCGGGCCCGAACGGCGCCGGGAAAACCACGCTGCTCCGCGTGATGGCGGGCCTGCTGCGTCCCGACCGGGGGCGGGCCGCCTACATGGGCGAGCCGGTGGCCTACGGAGGCGGGGGGGCAGGCCACCGCCGGCGGGTGTCGCTGCTCCACCAGGACCCGTTCATGTTCCGGGGGCGGGTGATCGCCAACGTCGCCTTCGGGGAAATTGCCCGGGGGCGGAGCCAAAGCGACGCCGAGGGGAAGGCGCTCCTGGCGCTCGAGCAGGCCGGTTGCGCCCATCTCGCCGAGCGGAGCGCGGCTGCGCTATCGGGCGGCGAGCGCAAGCGCGTGGCGCTGGCCCGGTCCTTGGCGACGGGGGCGGAGGCGCTTCTTCTCGACGAGCCCTCGGCCGGGGTGGACGCGGAGAATACCGGCCGGATGCGCGATGTGATCGCCTCGCTCGCCGAATCGGGCAAGACCATAATCATGAGCACCCACCAGCCCGACTGGGCGGCGCCGATCGCCGATGTTTCCGTTCGCCTCGCTTACGGAAAGATCGACCCTTCGGGGTGAGTCGCCCCGCCGAGCAAATCGGCTTCGAGTGGACCGCCCTCCCATTCGGGAAATTTCCGGATGTAGTAATCCACCGCGCCCATCTCGAATAAAACCGGATCGGAATAGTCGGTGTGCGGCCGTTGGCTGGCGTGGCAGGCCACGGCCTCGGCGCGGACGCTCCCCAGCGGGCGGGCGTCGATGATCGTGGTGTAGTCGGCGCGGTAGGTGATTTCGGGGCGGCCGAGTTTTTCCCGGTGGCCCGAAGGGACCACCCGCCAGTAAAGGCGAGAGGGCGCCACAGCCTGCCCGGGGTTATCTCGCATTCGCCGGAAGGCCTCGGAGGCCCTTTTCGATACGGCCAGGTGATCGGGATGACCCGTGATGCCGTCGTCGGAGTGGGTGACGATCACCTCGGGGGCGGTGGCCGCATAGGCCGCCATCAATCTGCCGATGGCTTCTTCATCGTCCACATCCGCTAGCCCGCCGTCCGGATAGTCCCAGAGCTCGAGGCGCCGGATGCCGAGAACGGCGCAGGCCGCTCTCAACTCTCCGGCGCGAACCTCTCCCAAGTCGTCGGGAGCGCAAACGCCGTTGGTCTCCCCCGCCTCTCCATGGGTGAGGCAGATGAGACTCACCGCCGCCCCGCGCCCGGCATAAAGGGCGTTCGTCCCCGGGTTTCCGAACGACTCGTCGTCCGGGTGGGCGTAAACGTTCAATATCCCGCCGGAAAATGTCCCGCCGGGAAGGGAGGAGGATTCTGTCATCGGGAGCCTGGTTCGAGACTTATTTAATGTCCGTGCCGTTAGCTGAAGAAGCCGCGCAAACACTCCTTGCCGAGGTCAATATCCTAATTCAACGACTTCGCCAAGTCACTCGTATGGGGGATTTAATAATTGCGGAGTACGGGTGAGGAAGATACCCATTCATCCGAGCGCAGATTCAAAAAAACTCCGATTTCGGACCGAGCCCCATCTCTCAGCCCGCCTTCGGCCTCACGTCGCCCGCGAACGCTTCCATGACCGCAAGAAAGGAGGCGTGCGAATGGGTGGTCATGTCGAGGACCATGTGCTCGACCCCCGCTTGGCCGAAGCGGCCGATGATGTCCACAATCTGAGCCGTGCTTCCCGCTAGGGTGACGGGTTGACGCTCGGGAAACCGGTATGCCACATCGGAGACTCCTTCCACGGAAACCATCCCCCGCATCGAGACGACGGGCTCCCCTTCGCGGCCGTTTTCTTTCCACAGATCTTTCAGGTCATGGGTTCCTTCCGCGACCTACTCGGGCGTCAGCCCAACGGGGTGCCAGCCTTCGGCGAGCCGGGCCGCGCGTCGGCGGGCGATTCTCCCCTTTCCTGATATCCAGACGGGCGGGTGGGGGCGTTGATAAGGCTGCGGGGAAATCGACATGTCATGAAACCGGGTGTACTCGCCCTCAAAACTCAAGGTTTCGTTCGCCCAGAGAGCCCGAATAAGGCGCAAATTCTCATCGGTCATTTTCCCCCGTTCACCGTACGGCCGCCCGAGCGCGCCGTACTCTTCTTCGTTCCAGCTGACTCCTGCCCCGAAAATGACGCGGCCCTTCGATAGCTGGTCCACCGTGGCGATCATCTTGGCGACAACAACGGGATGGCGATAAGGGACGATGATGACGCTGGTTCCGATGGAGATGCGTTCCGTCGCGGCCGCGAGAAAACTCAAAAGTGAAAAAAGATCGAGCATATTCTCCCGATAGATGACGTTCGCCGAGCGCGGTATGATGATATGGTCCGTCACCCAGATTGAGTCTATCTGGTGAATATGCAAAAATCCATCTCGTTCGGGCGAAAAGGCCATTCCATGATTGTCGATCGCGCCGG
>NYYB01000063.1 GCA_002685755.1 Nitrospinota bacterium | reverse complement strand
GGAGAGCGAGCCGATCGAGACGCCGGCGGGCTGGCAGATCGTTCGCGTATCCGAGAGAAGGGAGCGCGCTGATTTCTCCTTCGAAGAGGTCAGGGACGAGGTGCGAAACATCATTTCCAAAAGGCGCCAGCAGAGGGCCTTCAATGCGCTTCTCGATAAACTCCGGAGCGAGAGTAAAACGGTAATCTATCCCGAACGCCTCAAATGATCCGAGTGAGTCAAGTGAGATACCGCCGCCGGAATTTCCGGCCGGCGAATCAAACCTGACATCCCTCCTTAAAAAGTGGCAGCCGCAGGCGCTCGAAAACGGCGACGGGAGCCCGGAGGATTGGCCGGGGCTGGAGCTGATTTTACATCTTTTCCACAGGTTTTCCGCCGGGGTTTCTGCTGGGCTTTCCACCCCTTATCCACAACAATTTGTGGTTTATTCCCTGATTTTCGTTGACCACCCACAAGATGTTGTGATTTAATCTCCGCATAGATTATTTGAATCAACGCATCACACGCCTCCGCTATCGGGCGGGTGGGGGCGCGTGCTCTGGGGGCAGGGGGGGCGTAGTCTCCTCCCTCCCTCAGAGGCTTTTTTACCTTCCCTTTTTGTCCAGCCCGATTTGTCCAGGATACTTCCCAAAGAAACCAACTTCGACACAAGGTTTTTCGGATTCAGGAGGCGCGATGAGCATCAAGTCCGACCGGTGGATTATCCAGATGGCTCGCGAAAAAAATATGATTGAGCCCTTCGAGGCGAATCAGGTGCGTAACGGAAAAATTTCCTACGGCGTGTCTTCGTATGGCTATGACATTAGAATCGCCGATGAATTCAAGATTTTCACGAATGTCAACTCCACCATCATCGATCCCAAGAATTTCGATGAAAAATCTTTTGTTTCGATTAAGTCCGATACCTGCATCATTCCGCCGAATTCCTTCGCCCTCGCGCGCACGGTCGAATACTTTCGGATTCCGCGAACTGTCCTGACGGTTTGCGTGGGCAAGAGCACCTATGCGCGGTGCGGAATCATTGTGAACGTCACCCCTTTCGAGCCCGAGTGGGAGGGTTTCGTCACGATGGAAATTTCCAACACCACCCCCCTTCCGGCGAAAATCTATGCGAACGAGGGAATCGCACAGGTGCTCTTCTTCGAGAGCGACGAGGTTTGCGAAACCTCCTATGCCGACAAAAAGGGGAAATACCAGAGCCAGCAGGGACTCACCCTGCCCAAGCTCTAGAGATACCTCCCCGCCTCCCCCGGCGCGGGTGGGGGAGGCAGATGGCACCGGCCTCCCTCCGAACTTTCCCGCCGCAACTTGAGTCTGTGTAACTCGTTCATTTCAAATCGATTACATGAATTCCCCCCCTGCCCCCCCTGTTTTCATGGGGCCGATTTCTTTCCGTTTATGATCGGAGGGATGTATAATGCCCTGAGCCCAGTTTTTGAGCGGGGGCCGAATAAGAGATTGAATCGCCTTAATTTGGAGGACGCATGGCACAGGAATTGACCCATCTCGACGATAAGGGCCGAGCGCGGATGGTCGAGGTCGGCGAGAAGCCCGAAACCGCCCGCGAGGCAATCGCCCGGGGGCGCGTCGAGATGGAACCCGGCACGCTTCGGCTGATTCTTGAGGGCGGCCTTCCGAAGGGCGATGTCCTCGGAACGGCGCGGATTGCCGGCGTCATGGCGGCGAAGGGTTGCTCCGGTCTGATTCCGATGTGTCACCCCCTGAGGCTGACCAGCGTCGAGGTGAACTTTGAGCCCGCCGAGGAGAAAGGGTCTCTCGAGGTGGAGGCCGTCGTCAGGGCGCGGGACCGCACCGGCGTGGAGATGGAGGCCTTGGCGGCCGTCAGCGTAGCGGCCCTGACGGTCTACGACATGTGTAAAGCGGTGGACAAGGAAATGACTATTTCCGCCGTCCGTCTCGTAAGAAAGACGGGTGGCAAAAGCGGGACTTTCATAAGGGCAGGGGAGTAATCATATTTCCATCTTAAATACTGCCCCTTCCAGCAGGAGGTGGGAACATGGACAAAACGGAGCAAAGCTCGAGAGCGGGGCCTCTGGAATTTAGGGGAATGAAAGGGAGCCAACCGAAAAACTATCATCTCGGCGGCCGGATAATGGTAGTGGCTGTCGCCGCCATGCTCGGCGCTTTTTTGGGACTATCTCTTTATTCAACGATGAATGGCCTGCTGGGCGGAGCGTTGGTCGGCACGTTGGCCGCCCTGTGGGCGTTCGCATTTGTCACCAGGCTTGTTCGTATGGGTCTGGGCGCCATCATCGGCGGCCTCGCCGGCCTGATACTGGGGATTGCCGCCGCCTTCACCGTCATGGCGATGATCGGGGATAGCGTGCCGCCGGCCTCTCGGTCCCTCGCCGGCCTTCTCATCGGCCTGATTTGCGCCTACGTGGCCAACGCCATCGGAGCCGCGCACGGAAAGCAGTTCCACCTTCGCCAGGAAACGGGCTCCTTGGTTCAGGGCTCCGATAAGCCGATCGAAAAAATTCTAGATACAAGCGTCATCATCGACGGGCGGATCGCGGATATCTGCGAGGCCGGTTTCTTGGACGGGCCGCTGATCCTGCCCCAGTTCGTCCTTCACGAGCTCCAGATGATTGCCGACTCCTCGGATTCGCTCAAGCGGAACCGGGGCCGGCGCGGCTTGGACATCCTCAAGAAAATCCAGCAAAACCCGGGGCTCGACATCCGGATCGTGGAGACCGACTTCCCCAAGGTGCGCGAGGTGGACTCGAAACTCGTGCTTCTCGCCAAGGAAACCGGCAGCAAGGTCATGACCAACGATTTTAACCTGAACAAGGTGGCCGAGCTTCAGGGGGTTTCGGTTCTGAACATCAACGAACTCGCGAACGCGGTGAAGCCCGTTGTCCTCCCGGGCGAGGTGATGAACGTTCTCGTTTTGAAAGAGGGCAAGGAGCTCGGCCAGGGTGTCGGGTATCTTGACGACGGGACGATGGTGGTCGTCCATCAAGCCCGAGAGCACATCGGGGACAAAGTCTCCGTCTCGGTGACCAGCGTGCTTCAGACGACAGCGGGGCGAATGATCTTTTCCAAGATCAAGGACGGTTCCGACTCGAACAGGAACGGCGCCTGAGGCGCGCGCCTCGGGCGACCCCGCGCGGCGGAAAATTTTCGAAATGACATCGATTCCTCCGACCGAAAAAGTGGGGGCCGTCGTACCGGCGGCCGGGGGAGGCGAGCGCCTGCCCGGCCCGGTGGCCAAACAATTCCGGGAGCTCGGCGGGACCCCGATCCTTCACCGCACACTTTGGTGCCTCGCCGAGGAAGGCCGTGTGGGCTTCATCGCCCTGGCGCTGCCGGCCGCGGAAGTGGCGTCCTTCGAGCCTCCCGCCGGGTTGCCCGTCCCGGTTAGGCCGGTGGCCGGCGGCACCGAGCGCCAGTACTCGGTCGTGAACGGGCTCTCCGCCCTTCCGCCCGAGGTCGAGTGGGTGATAGTTCACGATGGTGCGCGTCCCCTTCTGCCGCCCGGTCTCGTTGAAGCATGCCTCGCCGGCGCCCAGGAGACCGGCGCCGCCATCGCCGCTCTGCCCGTGTCGGATACAGTCAAGCGGGCGAACGAGGGGGAGTTCGCCGAGGCCACCGTGCCTCGGGGCGATCTCTGGCTGGCACAAACCCCCCAGGTCGCTCGCCGGGAGTTGCTCGAGCGCGCGCTCGCCCTGGCCGCCGCCGAGGGGTTTGAGGGAACGGACGAGGCCGTACTTCTCGAGGCTGCGGGTATCCGCGTGAAGCTGGTTCCGGGTTCCAAATTCAATTTTAAGATCACAACGCCCGAGGATCTGGCCATGGCCGAAGCCTACCTGGCCCGGGCCCAAGGCGGCGGCACAGCTGCGCCGCCGCCGGTGGGAGGCGTCCTGTGAACCGGATCGGGGTGGGCTTCGACGTTCACCGCTTCAAGACGGGGAGGCGGCTTATCCTCGGGGGGGTGGAGATTCCCTTTGAAAAAGAGCTAACCGGCCACTCCGACGCTGATGTCCTGGCCCACGCGGTCTGCGACGCGGTTCTGGGCGCCGCAGGGCTGGGCGATATCGGCACCCAATTTCCGGATACCGACGAGCGTTATGTCGGCGCCGACAGCATCGAACTCCTGCGGCAGGTGGTGGCGATGGCGGCTGAGCGCAGTCTCACCCCCAAAAACGTGGACACCATCATCATCGCCGAGCGTCCCAAACTCGCCCCCTACACAGACGAAATTCGGAAGCGCCTGGCCGGCGCCCTCGGGCTTGAAGAGGAGTTTGTGAACGTCAAGGCCACTACAAGCGAGGGATTGGGCTTCACCGGCCGGGGCGAGGGGATGGCCGCCCACGCGGTTTGCACCCTCGGCCCGGAGTAGCCTTGACGCGGCTCCATTCCGCATGACAAATTCCCGCCCTTGAGATATTTGGCCGGTTGATGATTTGGGCCGTTTTCCCTCGATTTCGGAGCCGTTCCGTTGGCCATCCAGCTCTACAACACGCTTACCCACCGCAAGGAAGTCCTCGAGACGATCGAGCCCGATCACGTGAAGATGTATGTGTGCGGGGTGACGGTGTACGACGACTGCCATCTGGGCCATGCCCGCGCGGCCATCGTCTTCGACGTGATTCGCCGCCACCTCGAGTTCAGGGGCAAGAAGGTCACGTTCGTCTGCAATTTCACCGACATTGACGACAAGATCATCGTCCGCGCCAATCGGCGGAAAATCCCGACGGGCGAGCTGACCGAGGAATTTATCCAGGAGTACTACAACGACATGGACGCTCTCGGCGTCCGGCGCGCGGACGTGGCCCCAAGGGCGACCGAGCACATCCCCGAAATGATTGAAATGATTGGCCGCCTCGAGGAAAAGGGCATCGCCTACCGGGCCGGTGCCGGAGACGTTTACTATGACATTTCGAAATTCGAGGGCTACGGGAAGCTCTCCAACCGCTCCACCGAGGATCTCGAGTCGGGCTACCGCATCGAGCCCGGAGAGGGGAAGAACAACCCCCTGGATTTCACCCTCTGGAAGGCGGCCAAGCCGGAGGAGCCCTTCTGGGAAAGTCCCTGGGGGAGGGGCCGGCCTGGGTGGCACCTCGAATGCTCGGTCATGTCCAGCCGCTATCTGGGCGAGAGCTTCGATATCCACGGGGGCGGAAACGATCTTTTGTTTCCGCACCACGAGAACGAGATTGCCCAGAGCGAGGGGTGTATCGGCCACGACTGGGTCCGCTACTGGATGCACAACGGAATGGTCCACATCAATCACGAGAAAATGAGTAAGTCGAAAGGAAACTTTTTCACCATCAAGGCGATTCTCGCCGAGCATCCGGCGGAGGTGGTTCGATTCTTCCTGCTGGGGACCCACTACCGGCATCCGGTGGACTACTCCGATCAGGTGATGCAAGAAGCCCGAAAGGGCCTCGACCGCCTCTACAACTCGATCCTCCGCCTCCGGCAGTTCTCCTCCGGCGATGGCGGGGGGCTCAGAGAGAAAATGGAAGCCGCTTCCGGAAAGTTTCGCGAGAGCTTCACCGAGGCGATGGACGATGACTTCAACACCGCCCGAGCGATGGGCCACCTGTTCGACTTCATGCGGGAGTCCAACGTGGTCCTCCAGGAGGGGGGGTGGCACATTCCCGAGGAGGCTGCCCGGCCCGCGCTCGATGCGTATGCGCAGGCGGGGGAGGTGTTGGGTCTCTTCCGGATGGACCCGGACGAGTGGTTCCGCCAGGGCTGGCGGGGAGGGGGCGAAGGCGCCGCCGAGGATGCCGCCGAGGATGGAAACGGGGATCTTTCCGACCGGGATATCGACGGCCTCATTAAGAAAAGGAACGAGGCCAGGGGAGCGAAGGATTTCTCGGAGGCCGACCGCATACGGGACGAACTCGCCTCGGCGGGAATTCTCCTTGAGGACGGCCCATCGGGCACGATTTGGAAACGAAGGCCCTGACGCGTGGCCAAAAAAAAAGGTCGTGAGTTCATCTGCGGCGTTCACGCCGTCCAGGCGGCTTTGGAACGCGGGCCCGGACGGGTCAAGCGCCTTTTTATCGCGCCGGGCCGAAAGGGACAGCCCGGGGTCCAGGCGCGCCAGTTGGCCGAGCGGGAGCGGATTCTCGTTGAGGAATGTCCCTCCGGCGGTCTCGATGAGTTGGCCGGAAGCCGTCAGCACCAGGGGCTGGTCGCCGAGGTTCACCCCACTCCGATATTCGGGCTCGAGGCCTTTTTGGAGGGTTTGCCCCCCGAAAAGCCGCCGATCCTGCTCCTGGACGGTATTCAGGACCCCCGCAACCTGGGGGCGATTCTCAGGACGGCGGCGGCGCTCGGGGCGGGCGGGGCGGTTTGGCCCAAGGACTCGGCCGCGAATTTGAGCCCCACGGTGGCAAAGGCCGCCGCCGGGGCCATCGAGACCCTCCCCCTGGCCCGGGTGACGAACATGGCCCGGGCCGTTTCGGCGGTAAAGGAGGCCGGATACTGGGCCGTTGCGGCCGACCCGGAGGG
>NYYB01000062.1 GCA_002685755.1 Nitrospinota bacterium | reverse complement strand
CCCCCCGGGGTTACCCGGCGGCGTCTTTTTCCCCGCCGCCGGCGCTCTCGGCGTCCGGCCCAGCTTCCAACTCGGCGGAAGGCTCATCGCCTCCTTCGCTCTCGGCGGAGACTTCCTCCCCGGACGGCGGTGCCGAGTCCTCTTCTGCTCCGGCGTCATCGCCCTTGGCTTCTTCAATGGAGGTTTCCTCCTCGGGCGGCGGCGCCGACTCGTCGGCCAGGACGTGGACCTTCACCTCGACCCGGACCTCGGGATGGAGGCGAATCGAGACATCATACTCGCCCAGCCGCCGGATCGGCTCATCGAGGAGAATCTTCCGGCGGCCCACCTCGAGGCCCTTCTCGGCGAGGGCGGCCTCGATGTCACGGTTCGTCACCGATCCGAACAGGCGCCCGTCCTCGCCGGCGCGGACAGTGAACTCCACCTCGGCGCCGAAGAAGCGCTTCGCGTCCTCCTCGGAACCCCGCTTGGCCACCTCAATCTGCGCCTCGCGGATCATCTGCTCGTGCTGGGCGGCGCGGACCGAATTCGCCGTGGCGTGGATGGCCACCCCCCTGGGAATCAGGTGGTTCATCCCGTAGCCGTCGGCGACCTCGACAACGTCGCCCACGTCGCCCAAATTCTCGACCTCTTTTCTCAGTATTACGCGCATCGATTCTTCCCTCGCCCTATGAATGGTCCACGGTATAGGGCACCAGGCCCATGAAGCGCGCCCGTTTGATGGCAATCGTGAGCTGGCGCTGAAAGCGGGCCGAAGTGCCCGTCACGCGGCGGGGAATGATCTTGCCCCGATCGCTCACCATATTCCGCAGGGTTTTCACGTCCTTGTAGTCGATATAAGCGACACCGTCCGCAGTGAACCTGCAGATTTTCTTGCGCACAAAGCGCTTTTTTTTCTTTTTCCTGTCGCCGGTTGTTCTCCGGCCGGGAGAGAATGCCATCGTGTCCTCCGAGACCCGTTCTCCTGGGTCAATCTAAAATGGAATGTCGTCGTCTGTCATGGGTGGCGGCTCACCGGGGCCGCCCTGCGGGCCGGCCGGAGGGCCGGACCAACTGCTTCCGGCACCCTGGGCCTGGGCGCGGCCGGAGACCCCCTGCCCCCCCTCGTCGCGCCGCGCGATGAAGTGGACATTGAAAGCCACAACCTCGTGCTTGCTCCTTCGGGTGCCGGTGCCGTCCTGGGCCTCCCAGGTGTTAAAGCTCAGGCGCCCATCGACGAGAACCGGGCTGCCCTTCGTGCAATTCTCCATGGTCCAGTCGCCCTGCGCCCCGAACACCACGATATCGACAAAACAGGTGTCCTCCTTCCATTCTTCCCCGGAGCGGTAACGGCGATTGACGGCCAGTCCGAAATTCACCACCGAAGTCCCCGACGGTAAAAAACGCTTTTCCGGATCCCGCGTGAGATTTCCTCTCAAAAGGACCTGGTTCATCTGGGCCATGGAATACCCTCTCGTTTAAAGTTATCTAATCTCGCCGACGGCGTTTGCCGTCCTCATCCCTGCCTCGCTCATCATCCCTGTCTCGCCCCTCGCCGTCGCCTCGAGCCCCCAGGCGGGAAGCGGCCGCCTTGACGTTCTTCTCCAGTTTTCTCAGCATGGCGTCGTCCATCCGCACGGTCATGAACCGCCACGAATCCTCGTCGAGACGAAGCTGGCGCTCGATATCCTTGATGATGGCGTCTTCGGATTTATAGGTGACGACGAAGTAGATGCCGTGCCGCTGGTCGTTGATTTCGTAGGCGAGGCGCTTTTTTCCCCAGCGATCGACGCTGAGAATTTCGCCCCCGTTATCGGTGATGTGCTTCTCGAACTTCGTGACTCGCTCTTCGACCGCCTCCTCTCCAAGGTCGGGCGAGAGCAAGACCATGGTTTCGTACTGCCGCATTGACTGCTCCTCTCGGACTAGACGGCCCCGGATCCCAAATGCCCGGAGCGAGGAGTTCCGTAGAACCCTATCACAGTTAGTAATATCCGGCCACGGGATGAGACACGCCGCCGCCGCCCGGTCCATGTTTATACCCTATTCCACTCCCTCTAAAAAAGCGGCGCCAGGACGAGGGAGACGATGGACATCAGCTTGATGAGAATGTTCATCGAGGGTCCCGAAGTGTCCTTCATCGGGTCGCCCACCGTATCGCCGACGACGGAGGCCTTATGGGCCTCGGAGCCCTTGCCGCCGAGTTTTCCGTCCTCGATCTCTTTCTTGGCGTTATCCCAGGCCCCACCGGCGTTGGCCATCAGGAGGGCCATGAGTACGCCCGAAAGGAGCGCTCCCGCCAGCATGCCGCCGAGCGCTTCCTTGCCCATCAGGAATCCGATCAGGATGGGCGCCACCACCGCCGTCAAGCTGGGAATAATCATTTCCTTGAGGGCCGCCTGCGTGCTGATATCGATGCACCTCGCACTGTCGGGCTCCGCCGTCCCCTCCATGATGCCGGGGTTCTCGCGGAACTGGCGGCGGATTTCCTGAATCATGATGAACGCCGCCTTGCCGACCGAGCTCATCGTCATCGAAGCGATGACAAACGGGATGGTGCCGCCAATCAGCAACCCGGCGACCACCCGCGCATTGGTCAAATCGATTTGTTGAAGGTTGGCGGCCTTGGTGTAGGCCGCGAAAAAGGCCAAAGCGGTCAGGGCCGCCGAGCCGATGGCGAACCCCTTGCCGATTGCCGCAGTCGTGTTCCCCAGGGCGTCGAGGCTGTCAGTAATCTCCCGCGTTTCGGGCCCCAACTCGGCCATTTCGGAGATTCCGCCCGCGTTGTCCGCGATCGGCCCGTAGGCGTCCACCGACATCGTGATGCCGATGGTGGCGAGCATGCCGATGGCCGCGACCGAGATACCGTAGAGCCCCGACATGTTATTCGAGAAGAGCGTGACCAGGGCGAGTACGATGATAGGCGGGCCGACGCTCTCCAGGCCCACGGCGAAACCTCCGATGATGTTGGTGGCCACTCCCGTCTCCGAGGCGTCCACGATGCGGCCCACCGGTTTCGTCCCGGTGCCCGTGTAGTATTCGGTCAACATGCCGATGGCGATTCCGCCGAGCGCGCCGAGAAGGATGGCTCCAAAAACGCCGCCCTTGACGCCGATGGCGTTCGTCACGAAAAAGGCGAGAACGACGAAAACGCCCGCCGCGATGAAGGTCGAATTCCGAAGAGCCGCCGCCGGTTTCGATGAAGCGAGAGTTTTCATCGAACCGATTCCGACCACCGAGGCCACGAGGCCGATCATCGGAAGAATCATGGCCAAGGCCATCGCACCCTGGTTGGAGGTTCCGAGGATAGCGCCCGCCGTCGAGCCGATGAAGATCGTCGAAATGACCGCCCCCACGTAGGACTCGAACAGATCGGCTCCCATTCCGGCCACGTCGCCGACATTATCGCCTACGTTATCGGCGATGACGGCGGGGTTGCGCGGGTCGTCCTCGGGAATGTTCTCCTCGACCTTACCCACAAGGTCCGCTCCCACATCGGCCGTTTTCGTGAAAATTCCACCGCCCACACGGGCGAAGAGCGCGATGGAGCTGGCTCCCATCGAGAACCCGGTGATGATGGAGGTGTTGCTACCAATGTTGAGAATATCGAGGTACCAGAATAAAAATCCGACACCCAGGAGCCCCAGGCTCGCAACCGAGAGACCCATCACGGTTCCGCCGTAGAAGGCCATCGAAAGGGCGCCGGCCTGTCCCTTGTCGGTGGCGGCGGCGGCCGTAGCCACATTGGCCTTCGTGGCGGCCTTCATCCCGCAAAAACCGGCCATGACCGAGCACGCGGCGCCGATGATGAACGCGAGACCCGTACTAATGTTCAGGAAGGCCCAGAGAAGAACGAAAACCACGGCCACGAAAATAGCGAGAATCTTATATTCACGGCGCAGGAAAACCATCGACCCTTCGGCGATCTGTCCCGCGAGCTTCCGCATCAGGTCGTTGCCGTCGGGCTGGCCCGCGATCCATTTGTAAATCACGCCGGCCAACACCAACCCTGCGATTCCAAATACGGCGGCTAAATTCGAAAAAGCGACCATTGTTTCTAAAACCTCCTCCCGTTCTCGATTACCGGCTACATCGCCGGACCGGAAACGCGCCGCGTTGCCTCGGGCCGGCGCGGCCCCGAATAAGCGGAATTATTTATTTTCTCCGAACCAACCATTCCACCGCCCGGTCGGCGGCTTCCTGGACACCCGTTTTCGCCATCTCGAGTTCGTCCCCAAGAAAAGGGGAGAGGACCCAATCGGCGCCGTCAACACCCCTGGGCCTGACGCCGAGACCGATACGAACCCGATCGAAATCGTCGGTGCCCAGGTATTCAATGATGCTGCCGATCCCGTTATGGCCGGCATCTCCTCCCGCCGACTTGAATTTGACGCGGCCGAGGGCGATATCCATGTCATCGTGCAGGACGAGAATATCCTCGGGGCCGATCCCCTCGGAGCCGAGCAGCGCCCGGACCGCCCTTCCTGACTCGTTCATGTAGGTCTTGGGCTTGACCAGGGCGACATTGTTGCCCCTTACCGACCCATATCCCACCAGGGAGCGCGCGGCCGTTTTCTCCACCGGAATACGCCACATTCCGGAGAGCCGGTCCACAGTCCAGAAACCGAGATTGTGCCGCGTGAGTTCGTACTCGGGCCCCGGGTTCCCGAGACCAACGATGACCTTTGAAATTCCCATCGAATCGCCGGCTCGGGCGGACAGTCCGGTTATTCTTCTTTCTTCTCGGACTCGTCCGCGGAAGCCTCGGCCTCGCCGCCCTCTGGCGCTTCTCCCTCGGCGACCTCACCCTCTTCGCCCTCGACCTCTTCGGGAACTTCCTCCTCTTCCTCGACAGGTACGATGACGGTGAAGATGGGATCGTCAAGGCCCGTAATCAGGTCCACTTCCCCGGGAAGCGTCAGGTCGCGAACGTGGATAACGTCGCCGATGTCCACCTCCGAGATGTCCACTGAAAATCCCTCGGGGATGGCATTGGGCAAACATTCGACCTCGAGCTCGCGCAGGAGCACCGAGAGGACGCCGCCCATTTTTTGTCCCACGCTCTCCCCCTCGAAGGTCAGCGGCACACTAATCCTGATCTGTTGATCCATTCTAATTTCCAGAAAATCCGCATGAACGATTTGATCGTTCATCGCATCACGCTGGAGCTCCTTGACGAGAACCGGGCGATCGGCCTTCTCCTCGCCCGCCAAATCAAGCTGAAAAACAGCGTTCTCCCCGGCGCCTTGCGAGAATATACTCTCAAGCTCCTTCGGGTTTACCGTCACCGGAATGGGGTCCTGTATCCCGTAGATAATTCCCGGAACCTTACCCGTACGCCGGAGGCGGCGCGCCGCGGTTCTGCCCACTTCCTGGCGCGATTCTACTTCAAGGGACAAGTTATCCATTATATTTTCTCTCCATCCGGTCCGGCCGGCTTCGGTGGTCTGTTACTCAAAAAGACTGCTTACGGATGCATCCTCATGTATTCGGCGAATCGCCTCGGCGAGCAGGTTCGCCACCGAGACCACTTTAATCTGATTGCACCGGGCGCCCTCCTCGCTCAGCGGAATCGTATCGCTGACGACGAGTTCCTCGATCGGAGAGTCTATTATCCGATCAATGGCGAGGCCGGAGAGGACGGGATGGGTGCAGGTGGCGAACACCCTCCTCGCTCCCGCATCGACAAGCGCCTTGGCCCCCAGGGTCAGGGTTCCGGCCGTGTCCACGATATCGTCCACAATCAGTACGTCCCGATCCCGGACGTCTCCGATGATGTGAAGGACTTCGGAGATATTGGCCCGCTCACGCCGCTTGTCGATGATGCCGAGGCCGGCGTCTAGGCGCTTGGCGTAAGCCCTGGCCCGCTCCACGCCGCCAGCGTCGGGAGATATCACCGTTAAATCCCTCATGCCGTCTCGCTTCTTGAAATAATCCATAACGATGGGACCGGCGAAAAGATGGTCAACCGGGATATCGAAGAAACCCTGAATCTGGCCCGCGTGGAGGTCCATCGTTATCATCCGATCGGCGCCCGCCGCCACGAGCAAATTGGCGATGAGCTTCGCCGTAATCGGGACCCTCGGTTGCACCTTCCGGTCCTGGCGCGCGTAGGCGAAATAGGGAATTACCGCCGTTATCCGCTCGGCCGAGGACCTGCGGAACGCATCCATCATGATCAACAGTTCCATGAGGTTCGCGTTGCCGGGCTGGCACAGGCTCTGCACCGCGAAAACATCCGCTCCGCGAATATTCTCCATGACCTGGACGAAGGTTTCCTCATCGCTGAAATCGATAATATCGATTGCGCCGGGATCGATGCCCAGGTCGCCGACGATTTGCTTTCCCAGAACCGGATTCGATCGGCCGGCGAAGACCTTCAGTTGATAGCCCTTCAAACCATCACACCTCGTTGGAGCGATACGATCAAAGTCAAAAGACGGCTTTTGTTACTAATTTCGGAATCTCCGGTCAAGTGGCTCGACCCTTGAAATGGAAAACCTTTCCGGGCTGGGCCCGGCGCGGAAAGGAAAATCTCGTTTATCATTTTAAATCAATAAGTTGCAAAACAGTCCCGAACCGCGCTCCGCGCACGATGGGGGCGGTTTGGAATATTGTATTCGAACGGCAAAAGGAGGTTCCGGCCGCGTTCTCCCGCCGGGGACGGAACCCCGCTTATTTCAAATCTTTCACGCTGAGGATGGAGGAGGTCAGCGGCCTGGCCAAATGGACCATCCAGCGGCGCCGGCGGACGAACTCCCGGGCCGCCTCCCGGGCGGCGGCTTCGCTCCGAAATATCCCCCAGAGGGCCGGGCCGCTTCCGCTCATCAGCGCCCTCTCCGCCCCCGCCGAGAGAAGAGCATCGCGGCACTCCCGCAGGAGGGGGCGCCTGTCGAAAACGACCTGCTCCAAATCATTTCGGTAGTCGGGGGAAGCCATCGGGCGAGGCTTGATTCTAGATGG
>NYYB01000061.1 GCA_002685755.1 Nitrospinota bacterium | reverse complement strand
GAGGATTTCCTCTTGTGGAAGAAAATTCATACCCTCCTCGGGCATGCAATAAAAACATCTGAAATTACACCGGTCGGTCACCGAGATCCGCAGATCGTCGTGCACCCGCCGGTAGTTATCGATGAGTGGCATTCAATCGCTCCTTTTATGAATCCTCGGGCGGCGTGAGCACCCGCCCGGTCAGGTCCGTTTTGTAGCCACCCAGCGCCTCGACACTATTGGCGAAGGAGGGCTCCCGAAGCACCTCGATCAACTGTTGTATGGAGGAAATCTCCCAGTACTCGGCCGGGAAGATAAAATCAAACCGCTCCCAACCCAGCGATACGAACTCGAGCCCAAGGAGCTTCGCGGCGGCGAAAATTCCGAGACCGGCGTCCGCCCGCCCGGAGGCGACGGCCATCGCCAAGGCCACATGCGTCGTCTCGACGCTCCCGTAGCCGTTCACCTTGGCGGGCGAAATCCCAGCCTCGGCGAGAAGATGATCCAGCAAAACACGGGTGCCCGCCCCGCTCTGCCGGTTTGCGATGGTTACGTCATCGCGCGCCAGGTCCGCGACCGAGGCGATCCCCTTGGGATTCCCCGGCGGGAGGAAGATTCCCTGCTCGCGCTGGACAAAATTGACGACAACCACCTCCCGCCCTTTCAGGTAGCGGCGGATATAGCTCCAGTTGTACCCGCCCGTGGCGGGGTCGAGAAGGTGGCTGCCCGCCACATGGGCTTCCCCGCCCCTCACGGCGATAAGGCCCGCCATCGAGCCCACCGCCGAGGTGGACAGGCTCACCGCCCGATGCCGTTCCTTCACCCGGCTCGCCAGGAGATCGAGAGCGTTGTCATGGCTTCCCGCCATGAGGATATTGCCCCGCACCTCGCTGAGCGGGCGGAGGAGTTCAACCCTCACTTCCTCTCCCGCCTCGACTCCCTCGGAACTCGGTGGGATGCGGACCATGGCGTCGGCCCCGACGAGACTGCTGATCACGCTTGCTCCCCGTTTGGCGGGAAGCGCGATCAGCCGCCCTCCGACTTCTCCGAGCTTCACCCGAAGGAACTCCTCCATCCCCGGCCGGGAAGCGCTTTTTCGACTCATCACGGCGGGAGCGCTCTCATACTCCCGGTCGGGGGAACCTACCAGATGGGCCATCAGCGGGCGGACGAACTCCTGGAGAGCAAGCACCGCCGAAACCGGGTAGCCTGGAATCCCGATGAGGGGTTTAGCCCGGCCCGAGGCGCTATTGCCCACGCCCAAAATCGTCGGTTTACCCGGAAAGATCGCCACGCCGTGGACGAGAAGCTCACCGAGCTTTTTCACAACGGCCGAAGTGAAGTCCTCGCGGCCGGCCGAGGAGCCCGCGTTCACCAAAACAATATCCGCCCGCTCGAGGGCGTCGCGCGCGGCCTCCTCGATGGCGGCGAGGCGGTCCTCAACTATGGGATAGACATAGGGCTCCCCGCCCCACTCGGTGACCTGTGCCGACATGATGACCGAGTTGAACTCGATCAGGTCGCCCGGCTTGAGGTTTCCCCCCGGCGCAACCAGTTCATCGCCCGTGGGGATGATGGCCACGACCGGAAGCTTCCGCACCGATATCCCGGTGACCCCCGCCGCGAGTATTCCGCCCAGATCGTAGGGCCGAAGCCGGTGGCCAGGCGGAACAAGGAGCTCGCCCTCGACCACATCCTCCCCCGCCACGCGAATGTGGTTCCAGGGGGCGACCGCCGCCTCGATCTCGATGGTCTCGGAGTCGATCTCGTTGACCACCTCGACCATGATCACCGCGTCGGTTCCCTCGGGAAGCGGATCGCCCGTATCGACGGGAAAGGCGTCCACCCCAATCGTGAGGGCCCGGGGCTCAATCGCCGAGGCGCCGAAGGATTTTTCCGCGCGAATCGCGAAGCCGTCCATCGCCGAGGCGTGAAAATGCGGGCTCGATATCGCCGCGTAAACGGGGGCCGCCGTGATTCGCCCGAGCGCCCCGGCGACGGGGACCGTCTCGGAGGCAAGGGAGGCGGCCGGACCCACCTTCTCAAGCAGGCGGCCGAGCGCCTTCCCCCGGGCGATGTTCTCGAGATAAATATTTCTCCCCGAAAGGGGGAGGGCGGTATCGCTCATCTTCTGCAAATCCCCGGTCAGCGGAATCAGTAAAGCGTGACGCGCACTTCGGCGCCCGCCCTGATTCCTTCGTTTTCGAGAGGGATAGTGATGTATCCGTCCGCTTTCGTCATCGTCGAAATCATGGCCGAGTTGCCCATGAGCGGGTGGGCGATAATTCCCTCCTCCCCCCGTTCGAGCCGGACGCGGACCAGATCTTCCCTGCCCGGCGCGGAGGGGAGGTTTCTCCCGAGGGTGGCCGAGACTCCCGCCTCTCTTCCAAAATCCGAGCCGATCTCACCGCTCAACTGGCGGAGGATGGGCCTGACGAACGCGTGAAAAATCATCAGCGCCGAAACCGGGTGTCCCGGAATTCCGACCACAGCCTTATCGACATCCCCGCGCCGAACGCGGCCGATGATGGTGGGCTTGCCCGGCTTGATGGAAATCCCGTGGACGAGCACCCCCGGCTCCCCGAGCGAGTCGATGGCCTCAACCGCATAGTCGCGCATCCCCATCGAACTACCCCCCGAGATCAGCACTACATCGGCGCGCTCCACAGCCTCGCCGAGGCGGCTCTTGATGGCGACGAGATCGTCCGGAAGAATATCATCGGTCTCGGGAACACCTCCCAACTCAACCACGGCGGCGGCGAGTGAGAAGCGGTTGATGTCCCGAACCTGGCCCGGGGCAGGCACCTCGCGCGGATCGACCAGTTCGTCCCCCGTCGGGAGAATCGCCACCAGGGGCCGGCGGCGAACCTTGACTGCGGTGATCCCCACCCCCGAGAAGGCGCCGATATCATGGCTCCTGAGCCGGGAGCCCTCCGGCAATATACGCTCACCCGCCTTGAGGTCGTCGCCCACGCAGAGAACATTCTCGCCCACCGCACCGGGCCGCCTGATCTCGACCGTTCTCTCGTCGGGCGCGGTCGTGTACTCGTCCATCACAACGGCGTCCGACCCGGCGGGCATCATTCCCCCCGTGTTGATCCGCGCCGCCTGGCCGCCGCCCACCTTGAAATCCGGCGCCGAGCCCATCGGAACGTAACCAGCAATGTCGAGGTAGGCGGGGATCGACTCGCTCGCACCGAAGGTGTCCGCAGCGCGGACGGCGTAGCCATCCATCGTCGAGCGAGGGAACTCCGGAAGATCCACCGGGCTCGCCACGTCCTCGGCCAACACGCGGCCCACGGCGTCAAACGATGGAATCTCCTCGGCCGGGAGGGGCGAAAAACCCCGCACCGCCTCGCTGGCTTCCTCCGGCGATACAACCTTAAAAAATTCCATTCTCCGGCTCCAGGCGCTTTCTTCAAGAGATCCGGCTACAAACGAAAAAACCAGCCACCGCTGCCGCGGGGCTGGCTTGGCATCCGCCCAACTTCCAACAGGCACCGAATAGCACCAAACGGCTTCCGGCGATGCCGCCGACCCAGCGCTCCTTTCCAAATCCGGGAGGCCGCGCCGTTTCCGGCGCAACCCATCGGCGCGGGCCCTTAACGCCGATGTTCAAACGGCGTCTTAGAGCGGCCACGCTCGGAGGCTGGTGCTTCTGGTAATTCGTCTCGTATTTCGGACCGGCCTAGGCCTGATCTCCGTCGACCGGCTTGGCCGTGGCCACGGGCTCTTCCTTCTTCTCGGGCAACTCATCGCTCTCGATCGAGAGCCCTTTCTTGAAGCTCTTGATCCCCTTGGCCAAGCCGGAGCCAATCTCGGGCAATTTCTTTGCGCCGAAAACCAACACACAAATCAGGAGAATAACGAGGAGTTCTTGAAATCCCAATACCGGGAACATCGCAACAGCTCCTTCTGATGGTCTTAGGCCAAGGCCTCCGCATACACCCGCGTAGCGGCTGCTGATGCCTCACCCACCTTCTTAGTATACCCCATCCTGTTGAAAATGACCTCTAAAGCCGACATGAGATAGACCACATTCTCCTGGCGAGCGCCGTGGCCCATCATCCCGATGCGCCAGGCTTTTCCGGCCACGGGGCCCAGCCCGCCGCCGATCTCGATGTTGAAATCGTTGAGAAGAGCCTTACGGACCTCACCGTCGTCGATTCCCTCGCCGATCGACACCGTATTGAGGGTGGGCGTTCGGTCCCCCTCCTGGGCGAACATCGACAGCCCAAGCGCCTCGACACCGGCTTGAAGCGCCTTGCTGGCCAGGGCATGGCGGGCGAACCGAAGTTCAAGACCCTCCTCGAACACCAGCCGGAGCGCCTCGCGGATGGCGTAGTTCATCGTAATGGGCCCGGTGTGGTGGTAGGAGCGGTCGCTCCCCCAGTAGTTTTCGATCATGGTGACGTCGAAATACCAGCTTTTCACCTTTTCCTTGCGCTCGCGCATCTTTCCGAGGGCGCGCTCGCTCATTGTCAGCGGGGCCACACCCGGAGGACACGAGAGGCATTTCTGGGTGCCGCTATAGGCAATCTCGGCGCCCCACTTGTCCACCTCGACAGGCACACCACCGAGCGAGGTCACGCAATCCATCAGCAAAAGCGCCCCGTGGCTCTGGCATGCAGCCCCGATCTCCTCCATCGGCTGTAGAACGCCCGTGCTCGTCTCGGCGTGGACAATTCCGACGATAGCAGCGCCGGGATTGGCGTCGAGCGCCTTTTTCACGTCCGTCGGGTCGATGGGCTGGCCCCAGGGGGCCTCGACCTTGATGACCTCGGCGCCGTAGCGCCCGGCGACATCTGCCATGCGCCCCCCGAAAACACCGTTGACGCAAATGATCGCCTTATCTCCCGGCTCGATGACATTGCAGACCGCCGCCTCCATGCCCGCGCTTCCGGTACCCGAAACGGGGAAAGTGACGCGGTTTTCGGTTCCGAAAAGCCCGCGGAGCATTACCTGGCAGTCGTCCATCACGGAGAGAAAATCAGGGTCGAGGTGGCCGACCACATTCGTGCTCATCGCCTTGAGGACGCGGGGGTGCACCGGACTGGGACCGGGCCCCAGAAGAAGGCGAAGATGGGGATTCAGCTCTCCAACGTTCATTCGTATCCCTCAATCAAAGGGATAATGAAAACCGCCCCGATCTCGGGGGCAGAATGGTGTGCCGTACAGGTACATCCCGACATCTCTAAGGCGCGTATCCTAACACGCCCTCAGCCCGCCCCGAAAGACCGTGGGCGCGGCGAGCAAAAATCATAGAACTAATTGATTTTCATTCAATTACATGGACAAACCGCTAAAGCCCTACTCCCCGTCGAGGGGGATGTTGTCGTAATCGGGAATCGCCCCCTTCCCCCGCTTGGCGGCAAGGGATTTCCGGCGGTACTCCATGACAAGCTCGCCGCGCTGGTTATGGGCCCGCGTCTCCATATGGACTATCCCCCTGTCGGGCTTGGACCGGGATTCGCGCTTATCGAGAATTTCGGTCTCGGCGTAGAGGGTATCGCCGTGAAAAACCGGATTCGGCATTTTAATGAACTCCCACTCGAGATTCGCGATTGATCGGTAGGAGGTGTCCGTCACCGACATCCCCGCGACGACGGCGAGAGTGAGCGTGGAGTTGACCAGCGGTTTTCCGAACTGCGTCTTCGAGGCGTAGTGATGATCGAAGTGGACCGGATGAGTGTTCCCGGTCAACAGCGTGAATTGCGTGTTGTCCGACTCCAGGATCGTCCGGCCGGGGCGGTGCCTGATCACCTCGCCGACGACGAAATCCTCATACCACCGGCCCATCTGAAATTCGGGCATTAAACCTTCCTCCTCGCTGAACTTTCCTATTAAGCCGGATAAAGCTCGAGCAGGCGCTTGGCGATGATCAGCCGCTGGATCTCGTTCGACCCCTCGCCGACGACGAGCAGCTTCGAGTCTCGGAAATACCGCTCGACCGGCAGCTCCTGGATATAGCCCATCCCGCCGTGGACCTGTATCGCCTCGCTCGCGCAGAACTCCGCCGTCTCTGAGGCCATGAATTTCGCCATGCCCGCCTCGAGGTCGCACCGCTTACCCGCCGCCTTCATCGTCGCCGCCTGATAGGTGAGCAGCTTCGAGGCCTCTATTCGCGTGGCCATCTCGGCCAGCTTGGCGGCGATGAGCTGGTGGTGGGCGATGGGCTTGCCGAAGGTCTCCCGCTGCTGAGAGTAGCGCACGGAGTCCTCGAACGCGGCCCGAGCGAGGCCCACGCTTCTCGCCGCGACGTTGATCCGCCCGCCCTCGAGGGCGCTCATGATCATGGGAAAACCCTTATTCTCCTCCCCCAGAAGGTTTTCCAGAGGGGCACGGGCGTCCTCGAATATCAGCTCGCTCGTCCGGATCCCCTTATAGCCCATTTTCTTGAGGTGGCGGCTCACCTGAAAGCCCGGCGAGCCCTTGTGGACCATAATGCAGGAGATTCCCCGCGATTTCGGGGCATTTGGGTCGGTCCGCGTGAAGACGGAGAACATGGTGGCGTTCTCGGCGTTCGAGATGAACATCTTGGTGCCGTTGAGGACCCACTGGTCCTCCTCCCGGACGGCGGTGGTCCGAAGGGCCGCGGCATCGGAACCCGAGCCCGGCTCGGTCAGCGCCATCCCGGAGTGCCACTCGCCCGTTGCCATCTTGGGCAGATAGGCGTCCTTCTGCTCCTCGGTGCCGTAGTGGAGAAGCATCCAGGCCGTCATCATGTGGGTGCCGAGGATTCCGGCGACGCTCATCCACCCGACCGAAAGCTCCTCCATCGCGATGGCGTAGCACACTTCGTCCATTCCGCTTCCATCGTACTTCTCGGGAATGGTGAAACCGAAGATGCCCAACTCCTTCATTTTCTTGACGACGGGCATCGGATAGCGGTCTTCGTGCTCGTATTCCATTGCGATCGGCCGGACCTCCCGTTCGACAAAATCCTTTATCATGGCACGGACGTTGCGCTGAAGCTCTGTAAATTCGAAATCCACGAGCACCTCCCTTAGCCCGGCACCCCGGGTATTATTTCCAGATGAGCAAGTTTCCTAGAATAGCCGGATTTTTCCCGCGCGGCGACAACCCGGAGCGAAAAATCCGGTTTTAACGCGGAGCGGGCGAGGCGACGAGACGGACGGTGACTTCCACCTTGTCGCCGCCCGGAACGAGGAGGAGCACCTTGGGCCGGGACATTCCGAAATCGGAGAGGCTGATCGACCCTTTCCCGCGGATGTAGAGATTCGCCCCGGTATCGGTAAGCCTGAAAGAGAGGGGAAGCGTCCGCCGGGCGCCGTGCATCTTCAAAACCCCCCGTCCGCGCAACCACCAATCCTTATCCCTCCGCCCGGGATCCCGGTTCACGGGTTCGCCGCCGGGCTCCACCGAGGTGACGCGAAAGTCGATATCGGGGTATTCCTCGGCCTCGAGCATTTCGCCGTAGAGCATTCTCCTGTGCTCGGGCCTTTTCGACTTCACCGAGGCCGCCTTGATCAGAAACTTGCCCGACGCGCCGCGAAACGAGTTTCTCGACCCCAGGAACAGCTCCCCCTCCAAAACACCGAAATGCCCGTCGTAGGAAACGAGCACTCCCCGAAAAGTGAACGACACTCGGCTCTTTCGGCCGTCGATGAGGTAGCGGTAGAGAACCGGCGCTTTGACCCCGGAGGCGGTTTTCGCTGCAAAGGCGCCGGAGAATGGGATCAAGAAGTACGCCAAGGCGGCCACGCCCGCTATCAGGGATTTCCCTATCGCCCGCATCACGGCCATCTCTATCGACAAAAACCGATTGACCTAGATATCCGCTCCGGCCTCGTCGAGATAGTGTTGAAAATCACCGAGTGCGGCGGCAATGAAGGCCGCCGCCTTATCGAGAGCAATGAACTCCATATCCGCCTCGTCGTCCGAAACGTCCTCGCACAGTTCCTCGAGCGCCTTGAGCAACTTCCGCGCGCCCGGCCCCGCCCCGGTCCCTTTTCGATCCGAGGGTATGGCCCCTCCCTCGACAAACCCCGTGAACGTTCCCACCTCGTACGAAATGAAACAAAAACCGTGGTAGATGGCCTGCTCCTCGATTCCCCCTTCGCCCTGTGTGTCCTTTCGCAGCCCGTTCAATTTCGCCAGGACAGGTTCGACTTTCAATGGAAAACTCCTTAGGCATTTTAAAAACGGAGAGGGTATATCAACCTCGCGCTCTCTTCCCTACTACTACGCTTCCTTATTTCTTCGCTTCCCTATTTCTTTGACCTTGCCTCGACTCTGGCCATGCGCTCGAGGGTGCGGACGATGGCGATGTGATCGAGTTCGCCCTCGCCCGAGGCCCTAAGCTCGCTGAACATTTGGGCCACGAGCGCGGTTCCCGGAAGTGGAACGTTGAGTTCGATCGCTTTTTCCATGGCGTACCGAAGGTCCTTGGTGTGGGTCACCACCTTGCCGCCGGGTGTGAAGTCGCCGGAAAGGATTTTCGGCGCCTTCACCTCGAGCGCGCCGCACCGGGCCAGCCCGGCCCCCATCGCCTCGACGAGCGCCGCCGGGTCGAGGCCGGCCTTCGCACCGAAGACCATCGCCTCGCCCACCCCGAGAAAGGTAAGGCCAACCAGAATCTGATTGGCAAGCTTCGCCACGCAACCCGAGCCGGGCGGCTCGCCCACATGAACCACCTTTTGCCCCAGAATCTCGAGAAGGGACCGGCAACGCTCGAAAGTGGCCTTCGGACCGCCCGCCATGATGGCGAGGGTTCCCTGCTCGGCCCCTTCGGGAGCTCCCGATACGGGCGCATCGAGCATCTCCACCCCCCGCCCGGCGAGAGCCGCTGCCACTTTCTCGGCGCTCCGGGGGCTGTTGCTCGTCGAGTCGATCAAGACGCTTCCCTCGTGCATTGAGGCAGCGAGGCCGTCCGGGCCAAAAACAACCTCCTCGACCTGGGGTGCGTCGGGGAGCATTGTGAACACCACGCCTGAGCGGTCCGCCACCTCGGCTGGGCTATCGCATGCAATCGCCCCCTCGGCGGCTAACGCCTCAACGGCCGGGCGGCTCCGGTTGGCCACGGCGGCGGGGTAACCGGCGTCCATTAACCGCCGGGTCATGGGCCGCCCCATCAGGCCAAGTCCTATGAAGCCGACTCTGAATTCAGGCATGTATCCACATCCTTCCGGTTGTTCGGGGGCCGACGCTGCCGGCGACCCGGAAAAAATCATCAAAGACAAAGTGAATATTAACATTGTTTTTGACGGCTGTTTGAGCCGCCCGGGCGACCAAAATCTCTCCTCGCCGCAGGAGGCGCGCAGAATGTATAAGGGGGGGATGAATACCCACTCGGTCCAAGCGATGAAGGAAGACCAGGAACGCTGCCTCGAATTGGGGGCGAACGGATTCATCACCAGACCTATCGACATCAAAAATTTTCGCGAAGGAATCAAAGAAGTGCTAAAGTAGCACCCTCTCAATCGATTTCGACGACGACGTTGCCGATAAAATCTCCGCTCTCGATAACCTCATGCGCCGCCGCCACGTCGTCGAGACTGAATTTCGGCCCGACGGAATGGGACAGCCGACCTTCTTCGCATGCGCGAACGATGTCTCCGCAAGCGCTCCGTTTCGCTTCATCGGGCATTGTGTAAACGAAAACCAGCCGGACATTTACGTTGTTCCGCATCAAATCGTAATGGGGAAATACCGGCTGTGGCACGCGCATCGAGGCGTAGGCGGCGACGGTTCCGTTATTTTTTATCACACCCACCGTAACGGGCATGTTCTCTCCCAGATCAACCTCGACGATTCGGTCCACCCCCTTCCCGTCCGTAATATCCATGATTCGATCGGCGGCGTTTTCAGTGCGGTAGTTGACGACGTGATCCGCTCCGGCCCCCCGTCCGGCCTCGGCCTTCTCATCGGAGCTGACCGTTCCGATTACGGTGGCCGCGCCGGCCCATTTGGCGAGTTGAACGCCATAATTTCCTACTGCCCCGGCGGCGCCCGTCACGAGAACAGTCATTCCCGCAACGGGGCCGTCTCCAAGGAGGGCCCGGTGAGCCGTCATCGCCGGAATTCCGAGGCAGGCCCCCTCGGTGAAACTCACCGAATCGGGAAGGGGAATCGCCGTATCAGCGGGCAGCGCTATGTACTCGGCCGCCGTTCCGAGGGGACGCTCCCACTGCCCGTTGAAAGCCCACACTCGCTCGCCCACCCGTGAGGTGTCTACGCCCGGCCCCACCTGGTCGATCACGCCGGCGCCGTCGCTGTGGGGGACGATGAAGGGCCATTTCACCGGCCGTGATCCGAGCCGAGCCTTCGAGTCGGACGGATTCACCCCCGAAGCCGAAAGGCGGACGCGGACTTCGCCCTCGCCTGCCTCCGGCGTGTCCAGTTCTCCCACCAGAATCACCTCCCCGGCGGGACCGTGTTTTTCATACCATGCCGCCTTCATCGATTTCTCCTTGCGCTAAAAGCTTGAGGCCGTGCCATCGGCATACGCCTTGGCGATACGAAGGCGAAGGACCTGATTTGTCCCGTCGGAGTGAAGAAACGTGCTCGCGTCGCGGAGATATTTCTCCATCGGTGCTTCCAGCATGATGCCCGCTCCGCCGAAGATTTCCACCCCCCACCTTGCGCAATCGAAAGCCACCTCGGAGGCGTACACCTTGGTCTTCCAGCCCAGCGTGAAGTCGTAGGGGCGCTGGTGGTCCACCGCCCAAGCCGATCGGTAAACCATGGTCCGGGCTGTCTCGAGGCCAATGGCCATATCCGCCAGCATGGCAGCGACCGACTGATGCTCCCCGATGATCTTTCCGCCCTGAATCCGTTCGCGCGAATGGGCCAGCGCCTTCTCGAACGCGGCCCGGCCGACCCCGATGCAATTGGCCGCCGCCTCCGGCTTTCCACTCGACAAAAGACGCCCCCTGATCTCCCACATCCGTCCCTCGCCCAGTATCAGATGATCTCCGGGAACCTCGACATCATCTAAAAACAGCTCCGAATTCATCGAAAGGCGTTGGCCGATTTTTTCGTGGACTCTTCCGATGGAAAATCCCGGCATATCGCGGGGAACCAAAAAACCCGAGAGACCCTCTCGCAGGGTTTTGGCCGTATCGGTCCGGGCTGCGACGATGTAGAGCGAGGCGACAGGCCCGTTGCTGATGTATTGCTTCATTCCGTTGATCACCCAGTTCCCCCCTTTTCTCTCGGCGCGCGTGTTCAGCGCGATCGAGGGGTCGTCGTAGTATCCCTGGTGATCGCTGCCCACTCCGGGCTCGGTGATGGCGATGGCGGTGAGAAACCGGGGCTCCCGGCACAGGCGCTCGAGCCAGGGGTCGCGAACCGAGGGTTCCAGGCTATCGAGGATATGGGCGAGCTTCCAGGTCTGATCGAGGTTCACGGCGAAACCGAGATCGCCCACCGCGAGCTCTTCGCCTGCGATGCAGCAGGTGAGCACATCGGCGGCGGCCCCCCCGTATTTTTCGGGATAAGGAAGTTGGCGAAG
>NYYB01000060.1 GCA_002685755.1 Nitrospinota bacterium | reverse complement strand
GCCTTGTCCTCGGGCCAGGACACCCCCTCGAAGATGATTTTCGAGAGATCTGTGCCGAAAAAAGAGATTCGCTCAATGTTGACCAACGAAAACGACACCTCCCCGGGGCGGAGCAGAATCATATTCTCGAGGTTGACGACGCATTTGGCGCCGCCGAACATCCGGGCGCCCGTTTCAGCGCCCGAGAACCGGAGACTCCCCTCGGCCTGGATTCCCTCGAAACTCGCCGACCCCCGGAACTCGGAGCGGCAAAACTCTGCGCCGGCCCCTAAGGCCGCGTCGGTGAACCAGGCCCCGTCCTCGAAGGCGCTTTCCACGAAAAGGGTGTTCTCCGCGAAACGGGTCCGCTCGAAGGAGGCGTCCACGTTGAATCGGGTCCCCAGGAAGGTGGCGTCGCCGGCGAATTCCGACCCGTCGAAAATCGCGCCCCGCCGGAAGCGGGTTCCGGAAAAACAGGCGAGGCGGCTGAACTTGGTCCGGATGAAGGACGCTCCCTCGCCGAATGAAGCCCGGTCGAAGGAGGCGCGCTCGCCGAAAACAGCTCCCCCCGAAGGAGGCGCCGTCCCCGAAATCGGCATGGTCAAAGGAAACATTTTCCTCGAAATCGGCCCAGTGAAACCGCGCGCGCCCGGCGAAGGAGGACCGTACAAACCGGGCGCCGCGGCCGAATCGCGCGTAGTGAAAATCCGCCGGAGGGATCGCCCGCCCGCTCAGGTAGCGAAGCCCTCCGGAAAAACGAATCCCCGGCAGTCGAGGCGGAGGCCGCTCAAATCCACGCCCGGTTTGTCGGGGTCCCATCTGAAGCGAAAGACGAGCTCGGCGAACCGGGGCTGGAAGAGCCCGAGCCTGGTGCGCCTTTCGCCGGCCTCCTCGGGGTCCCAGTGAAAGTTGCAGAGGCGTCGGCCGCCAAGCTCCTTGAATTCGCCGGTATGCGGGCACTGCCGCTCCCCGAGGAATCCCTTTTGGGTGAACTCGCAGGCCGGAAAATCGTTCCTCTCGTCAGCCATCGGTAATCGCCTTTAAAAAGTCAGTCCGTCCGGTAGCGGATGCTCGTCGTGTGGCTGGAGTTGTTCCAGCCGGGGATCACCATGGTATTGGGCCCGGGGCTGCCGCCCGCAACGATGAGTAGGATGTCGTCCGGATCGTGAATCATCGGGACCATGCTCTCATCGTCATTCAAATCCACCCAGCCGGGCCATTCCGCACTGGCTGCCCCGCGGAAGCGGCCGCCCCGCTTCATCAGCCCCAGCGGGAGGCGCGCCTTCTCGAATAAAATCCGCTTCACATCGCCGCGCGAGAGGCCGGCGCCCTCGAGAAGGGCGGCATGGTCCGGGCTCAGGGCGACGACCATGTGCTGGCGCATATAGGAGTTGGACATCCCCATCGAGCTCATCACCGTCGAGATGGTGGTGAGGAGGCCCTCCGGCTCGGCGCTCGAGTCGTCGAACGCTTGGCGGGGCCCCTCGGCCGGATAGACGGTAACGACATCCTCGCCCGCATCGAAGCCCAGGTCGGCGGCGAGAGAGGGCCAAGGGCTCATCTCCTCGTTCTCCCGGACGCAGAAGGTGAATTTCACCGGGCTGCCGAAACAGCTCATGTCCGAGACGCCGGGGAGGCCGCCCCCCAGGTTCATCAGGATGAGGCGCAGGGCGCGGCCGATGGTGGCGTTCGCCCGGAAGCCGGGCCCAAAACAACCCGAGCCCGCTTGGACGCCGATCTTCTTGGCGTAGGGGCCGTTCAGGATGATCATGGGGCCGCCGGGGCCCATCGTCCCCTGAAGGCCGTTCATGTTGAACTCCTCGGTAAGGACGGCCTCGACCACCCCAAGGAGGGTGGGCAAGTAATCCGGGCAGCAGCCCGCCATGAGGGCGTGCTGGGCGACCGTCTCGACGGTGGCCTCGTTGAAGGCCGGGGGGACGGGCCCGATCAACTCCTCCGGCGAGCGGACCGTTCCACCCAACATCCACGCGATCCGATCCGGGGTCGGGGTGACGACGGGAAGGCCGTCCGACCAGGGGAGGCCGAAAAAATACTCGAAAGGATCGGGGGATTCATCCATCAGCGTTTCCTTTGAAATCAGTTCTGGCGGTCTCTTTTAATGATACACTAAAGAGAACGACATTCAGACCCGCCGCGCCGTGGATTTTCGGGAAAATCCACGGGGGGGGGCAACCAGAGGAGGACGTTTCATGGCCGAGCGACCGAGGGAGATGGACGAGTTCCTGAATGAGCCGAGGATGGCCCGGATATCGACCGTCAGCGCTGGCGGCTTGCCCCATTCCGTTCCCCTTTGCTACAAGTTCGACTCGGGCGCGGGGACTTTTTTCATCAGTACGGGCTCGGATTCGGTCACGGTGAAGAATCTGAAGCATAACCCCGCCGTCTCCCTCTGCATCGACGACGATGAGTTTCCCTTCCGCGCGGTGATCGTCGAGGGTGCAGCCGAGGTTTCCGGGGAGATGGGAACGGACCACGAAGGGCTCAGGAGCGTTATTGACCAGTTCTTTGGCCCCGACATGTGGGCGAACTATAAGGACGGCCCCGTCGCCCAAAAGATTCGCGTCCGCATCACCGTCTTTCCGGCCAGATGGAAGTGGTGGGACTATCGGCGCAAGCTGGGCGGATCGGTGAAGGTGGACTGAGGAGGTGAGAATGGCACGAATCATCGCCGCCTCCCTTCTCGCGGCGTGGGCGTTTCAAGCCACCGCCCCGTTGGCCGGCGCGGCCATCGTCGAGGGTAAGGGGAAATTCGCCGGTATGGTCCTCATCCCGGCCGGACCGTTCACCATGGGGCGAAGCGGAGGGCCGCCCGATGAGAAGCCGGGCCACACCGTTCATCTGCCCGCCTTCTATATCGACAAGAATCTCGTCACCTGGGCCCGGTACGCCGAGTTTATCCGCGCCAAGGGCCCCGCTGGCCCCAAGGGCGAGGTCTATCTCGACGTCGGAGACGAGGACAACCGCATCCTCCTGTTGGACGGAAAGTGGATCGTTCCGAAGGAATTCGATAATTTTCCGGCTGGCGAAATGGCATGGCAGGGTGCGGTGGCCTACTGCAAGTGGCGCGGAAAGCGCCTTCCGAGCGAGGCCGAGTGGGAGAAGGCGGCGCGCGGAACCGACGGACGCCTCTATCCCTGGGGGAACCAAAAACCCGCGAAAGACCTCGCCTTCTTCGGCAGCTTCAGGAACGACGCCGCACCGGTCGGCCAGTATCCCAGGGGAGCGAGCCCCTACGGAGCGCTCGACATGGTGGGTCAGGTGTGGGAGTGGACGCGCTCGCTCTACAGGCCCTATCCCTATCTTCCCAAGGACGGGCGCGAGAACCTCGATTTTCACGACGCCCGCGTCTCCCGCGGAGGGAACACCTCGAGCGTGGGCGAGGAGCTGAGCTCGACCTCGAGGGTGCCAGTCTATCCTGGCCGCCTCGACGGCGGCCACCGTTACTTCGGATTCAGGTGCGCCTCGAAAACTGAGTTGCTCCTGTAGGTCTCAGGGGTGCGCTTCAGGAGAAGCTGATGCGGTTCCGCCCATCTTCTTTGGCCTGGTAGAGGGCCCGGTCGGCGCGCTCGAGAAGAGCTTGGGTATCCTCCGATTTCCGGATGTACTCGGCGACGCCGATGCTGCACGTGACGCGGAACTCCCCTCCGCCGGGGCTGGCGAAGGAATTTTCGGCGATATTCGTGTGGATTCTCTGGGCGATGCGCCGTGCCAAGGAGATATCCGACTCGGGCAAGATGACGCAAAACTCCTCGCCTCCGTAGCGGCCGGCGATATCGGTGAGGCGAAAGGCCCGCCCGCCGGGCGGTAGGCGGCCCTGTCTAATTGTTCTTCTTAAACCCCTTGCCCGCCATGCAAGTCTCGAAGGGGTCTCCAGCCCAAATCGAGTAGCTGGTATGCGATACCTGGGCAAGGGGTTTGTCCCCCAGGCCCTTTTCGTCGTATAGCATCCCGGCCGTTTCGGAGCACTCCTTCAGCACAGCCGTCGCCTGGCCCATGTTCGCCCCCGGCTTCGACCATGTGGTCAGGGACTCCGCGCAACCCGCTGCGAAAACAGCCAGGAGGGGTACCAGAAGAATATTCCGTGCTTTTGTCATCACTAAAACCCCCCAGGAAAAGAATCGGGATAAGTCTCCCCTCGAAATGGGAAATCTATCCGAACAATATAAGCGAATAGAGAGGAGAGATCGAGGGGGGGAGCGGGGGCCGCCGGCCGCAGCCCTCAGACCGCCAGATATCCTCCGTCCACAACGAGATTGTGCCCGTGGACGTAGTCCGAACGCCCGGAGGCGAGGAAGAGGATCGCCTCGGCCACCTCCTCCGGGGTTCCGAACCGGGGAAGCGGCATGCACGCCGTCCGGTGGCTCTCGATGGCGGGGTCGGCGGCGATGAGTTCCCGCATCCCCTCCGTCATGATGGGGCCCGGCGCCACCGCATTTACGTTGATGCCCTCGCCCGCCAGCTCGTAGGTCAGCGCCCGCGCCATGTTCACCACCGCGCCCTTGCAGGTGCAGTAAACCGAGAAATTCGGGGCCCCGGCGAAACCGAAGGTGCTCGATATGAGGACCACCTTGCCCCCGCCGCGTTTCCTGAACTCGGGCACCGCCCGCTGGACGCTCAGGAAATACCCCTTGACGTTCACTTCGAGGGCCCGGTCGAGGTCGGCCTCGGTCACCTCCATCAGCGGCTTCGTCGGCCGGAAGATCGCCCCCGCGACGAGGATATCGAGCCCGCCGAAGGCCGCCGCCACCTCGTCGATCATCCGCTCGATGTCGCCCGCCTTCCCGCAGTCCGCCCGGACGCCCATCATCCGGCCCCCGGCCGCCCCGATTTCCCGCTCGAGGGCGCCGAGACGCTCCGCACCGAGATCGGCCACCGCCACGGCGGCCCCTTCCTTCGCGAAGAGCCGCGCCGACGCCGCCCCGATGCCCTGCGCCCCGCCCGTGATGAGCGCGACCTTGCAGCCGAGTTCCATGCCTCCTCCTCCTCAGTAGGAATATTCCGCCGGCGCCCACCGCGAGGGCCCAGGGCGAAAATTTCGATCCACCTTCCGCCGGGCCTGCCAAAGATCCGCTTTCACGCGAACTTTCCCGCCTTTTGGAGGCGTTTGCCGTGGTGTAGGGCTACAGCCCTTTCCACTTTCCGCCGCTCGCCGGACCCCGGGGAAAAAACCCTCTCACGCCGGGAGAGGGCTGGGGTGAGGGAGCACGGCCTCCACCCGCCGCTGAGCGGCCCCATCCCGGAGCCGTCTCGCTCCACACCCGGCGCCACTACCGCATGAAGAACCGGGCCGGCGAGAATGAATGAAATTATCGAAGGGCAGGATTCTTGTTTTTTGAATTTCGTTTTTTACATACCTCTGTGAAATTCACCCGGAAGAAGGCTTCACCGCCGTGAACTTGATGCTGGCCGCTTTCCCTTGCGCGCGGGCGAGGTCCTCTTTCGCGGGGGCAGGGTTGTACTCCTCGCCGGGACAACGGGCCATTGCCTCCAACTCCTTGGGGGCGAGGGTATGGCGCGCCACAACCCGGACCTCGGCAAAGCCCGCCTTCCTCACGGTTCGCCAATAATCCGCCTCGAGGACAGCCCCTCCAAAGCATCCCGCCCAGGTTGACTGAAAGCGCTCTCGCACCTCGGCACCAATGTTCTCCGTGAGTATGATGTCCGATACGGCAAGGCGTCCACCCGCTCTCAGGATGCGAAAGGCCTCCTTGTAAACGGCCTCCTTGTCGGGACACAGGTTGACGACACAGTTGGACATGACGACATCGGCCGACTTATCCAGAAGCCGCGACTCCTCCATCGACGCCACGCGCAGGTCGATGTCCCTGTCCTCCAGGCCCGCCTCGGCCACGGCCTGTCTGGCGCGCTCGATCATCTGATATGTGAAATCGATTCCGACGACTCTGCCTTTCGGGCCGGTCTTCTGGGCGGCCAGGATGATATCTACCCCCCCTCCGCAACCGAAATCCACAACCACGTCGCCTGGAGCAAGGCCCGCGAAACCAGTCGGGTTGCCGCAACCGCGGGAGAGATTGAGCGCGAGCTCCGGCAGCGAGGCGAGCTCGTCCCGCCCGTAAAGCGCCTGGCCGATCGCAAAGCCCAGACTGGACCCTCGCTTACTGGGTCAGCAGGCCTCTTTGTGACCACCTTTCTCGGCGAACTTGCCATAACGGCCCTTGATCGCCTGCTCGACATCCCCGATCTTCATTTTTCTCGCCTCGCTTCCGGTTCAACCGGCGTTCTTCAAGCAACTCTTTGACGAGCCAGTTCTACCAGAAAAGGCTCTCGGGCGAATCCCGGAATGGCTGCCCTCCAGGCCGCGAGGAGAGGGTGGGGGAGGGGCTCCAAACGGTGCCAGGCCGAAGGAGAAGGAATTATTGCGCCCCAAAAAGGAGATAAACACCTAGTCACTTGTGGTTTTTCTTGGAAAGTATGTCGCCCAATAGCGCATCTTTTTCAATACATTATGATTTTCTCGGCGCTAAACACCGCCGAAAAAAGAAAAGAAGGTC
>NYYB01000059.1 GCA_002685755.1 Nitrospinota bacterium | reverse complement strand
AGGCGGGCGCGGGAGATTTCGGACCCGTCCGGACCGAGCTTCCGGGCAGAGTTCTCGATGTCCGCGTCTCGGAGGGGGATTCCGTCGAGGCCGGGCAGGTCCTTCTCATCGCCGAGGCCATGAAGATGGAGCACGCCGTCCGCGCCGCCGCACCCGCCCGCGTAGGGCGGATCCATGTCGAGGCGGGGGCGCAGATTACAGTGGGGGAGGTGCTCCTCGAGCTTCACCCCCTGGGAGCTCTCCCGCCGGAGGATGAATGAGCGGCGGGTCAATCGGCCGCGGGGTTTTTGGCAGCGAGGTAAATCTGCTGCGGCGCTGTTTCGCCCGGCCCGGTATCGGACTACAATGCGCCTGTTCTCCACATAAAAAAGACCGGTTACAAAAAGGCTGGTGCGATGGTCAACGCTCTTCATCGAATCGAAGCGTTCGATCTGAATCCGGGGCGCATCCCCGCGGGAAGATATTTCGTCGAGGGTCTGCTCGGCTCTGGATGGGAGGGCGAGGACTACCGCGTCATGGAGCGAACGACGGGGATCAGGCGCGCCATGAAACTCTTCTATCCGGAACGCAACTTCAAGGACAAGGCGGTTCGCTTCTACGCGACCAAGCTGCACCGGCTCCGGCACTGCCCCGTGGTCATCCAGTACCACCATTCGGACACCTTCACCTTCCGGAGGGTGAAGATCACGTTTCTCATCAGCGATCTGGTCGAGGGCCAGCTTCTTTCGGATTTCATCGCCGCCCAGCCCGGAAAGCGGCTTCGGCCCTTCGAGGCGCTTCACCTCCTGAACGCCCTGGCCACCGGCATCGAGCAGATTCACCACGCTCGCGAATATCACGGCGACATCCACGACGGCAACATCCTCGTGACGCGCAGCGGGATCAACTTCAACGTCAAGCTAGTGGATTTTTACCAGTGGGGGCGGCCCGACCGCTCGAAGATCAGGGAGGACGTGATCGAGCTCGTGCGCATCCTCTACGACGCCGTCGGAGGGCGGAAGCGCTATGCCGGCCAGCCGCCGATGATCAAGAATATCTGCCGCGGGCTGAGGCGCGACCTCATTTCCAGGAAATTTCCCACCGCCGGCCATCTCCGGGCGCACCTCGAATCGTTCGGGTGGTAAGCGGCGGAAGCCGAGAGACGGGTTTTTTTATTTATCTATTTAAAATGGAGAGCCTTCATGGCGGTCAAGGCAACTCGCAAGAGGCAGTGGTTCACCGCGTTTCCGAAAGACTACCGCTGGTCGTTCATCACCTCGATAAACCTGATGCGGGTTCAGGGAGGCGCCGCCGACACCTCGGAGATTTTCGAGATTTGCCGGCGCCTCGAGGGCAAGGAGGGCAACGACAGGGCCTGGGTCCGCGAGTGGGTGCGGATGGGCGACCGCGTTCGCGCCATGGCCCAGGCCGCCCAGCGGAAGGGGAACGCCTACACAGCGGCGGATTGCTACAACCGCGCCTGCAATTATTATCAGGCGGCCGACCGCTTCATGTTCCCCAAGAACAAGAAATCGAAGGCGCTCTACCGAAGGTCCATCGATTGTTTTCACCGCTACCTTCGGCTGACGGACAGCCCCCGCGCCGAGGTCGTCGAGATTCCCTTCGAGGGAAATAATAAGCTGCCCGCCTATTTCATCCACGCCCAGAACACGAAAAAAGCGAGGCCGCCCGTGGTGGTCCAGTACACCGGCTTCGACGGAACGAAAGAGGGCGGTTTCGCGCTGGCGACGCTGGCCCTCGTCCGCAGGGGGATGAGCGTCGTGCTCGCCGATACGCCCGGTGTGGGCGAGGCCATCCGCTTCCGGGGGATTTACCTGCGCCACGACTACGAGGTGGCCGGCACGGCCATCCTGGACTGGCTCGAGAAGCGAAAGGATGTGAACGCCCGACGCGCCGCCATTTTCGCGTCGAGCCTCGGGGGATACTACGCCCCGCGCACGGCGGCTATGGAGCGGCGCTTCAAAGCCGCCGTCGCCTGGGGGGCGCAGTGGGACTATCACGCCATCTGGAAGCGGCGCATAGAGGCCGCCTATAAGATTCAGCTTCCCTCGCCGGGCTCCCACCTGGCCTGGAGTTTAAACACGAAAACGGCCGAGGAGGCGCTCGTGAAACTCGAGGGCTTCCGGCTCGACGGGGTGGCGCAGAAGATGAAGTGCCCGTTCCTGCTCGTCCACGGCGACGACGACCAGCAGATTCCACTGAGCGACGCGAAAAAGCTCTTCAACGCGGTGGGCTCAAAGGACAAGACGATGCGCGTCTATAGCGGCCCCGACGGCGGAGCCCAGCACTGCCACATGGACTACCTCCAGCCGGTGGTTTCTTATCTGGCCGACTGGACCGCCGAGAAGCTAGGGGCCTAGCGCACCCCCAGCGGGTTGGGTTTCTGATCCTTGGGAATCAGCGGGTCGTAGGTGAAGCCCCGCGTTTTCTCCTCGAACTCGGCGCGGACCGCCTTCATCAGCGCCTCGTCGGTCATCAGCTCGAGGGCCGAGGTGACCATCGCCCGCGCGGCGGTGATCATCCCCTTCTCGCCGATCTCCATTCCGTATTGCTGGGTGGCGAGCCAGCTGTGGCCGGGCGTGCCCGGCGCGTGGCAGGCGGTGTAGAGGTTGCCCAGCGGCGCGATCCAGCTCACGTTCCCCCGCTCGTTGCTGGGCCGGGTGTGCTCCATGTTGAGGGGAAGGACCTCCTCGGAGAGGGGCTCGTCGAAGCCGACGCTTTTGGCGAAGGCGCGGTCCTCGTCTGTGTAGCTTTGGGCGCCGACGGCCTCGAGGTTCCGCTGGATGCATTCCGATATGGCCATGTTGGGCAGGGTTTCGTAGACGGCGGTGAGGAGGGTCTCCTTCATCTCGGTCCCCGAGGCGAGCGCGCCCGCCCGGGCACAGTTCCTCACCCGTTCGGTCAACTCCTTGACGATAGTGCGCTTCGGGGCGCGGACGTAGTACCACACCCGCCCGTAGGAGGGCACGACGTTGGGCGCGACGCCGCCGTCCTTGATGACGTAGTGGATCCGCGCCGCCTCGATCATGTGCTCGCGCATCATGTTCACCCCGTAGTTCATGATCTCGATGCCGTCGAGGGCGCTCCGGCCGTTCCAGGGATCGCGGGCGGAGTGGGCGCTTTCGCCGAAAAACTCGAAGGCCATCGAGTCCATGGCGTTCGTGCTGCCGCCGCGGGCGTAGTTTCCCCAGTGGGGGTGCCAGGTGAGAACGGCGTCCAGGCCGTCGAAGGCCCCGTCGCGGGCCATGTAGACTTTTCCTTCCAGCGTCTCCTCGGCGGGGCAGCCGTAGACGACAACCTGTCCCGGGGTACCGCCCTCCTTCAGCGCGCGGAGGGCGGCGATGCCCGCGTAGGCGCAGGCCGTTCCGAAGAGGTTGTGGCCGCAGCCGTGGCCCTGCTCGCTGTGCGAGGGGCCGCAGTGGGGCAGGGCGTCGTACTCGCCCAGAATGCCGATCACCGGCCCGCCTTCGCCTCCCCGGGCGATGAAGGCGGTGGGCAGGTCGCCCA
Organism: Nitrospinota bacterium; assembly: GCA_002685755.1. Taxonomy (GTDB): domain Bacteria; phylum UBA8248; class UBA8248; order UBA8248; family UBA8248; genus UBA8248. The sequence goes on along the minus strand of NYYB01000059.1, from coordinate 7,713 downwards.
CCCCGCGCTGCACCTCGAAGCCGTTTTGCTCGAGGAGGTCCTCGAGCAGCTCGGCCGACTTGAACTCCTCCAGCGCCACCTCGGCGAAGCGCCATATCTCGCGGGAGATATCCCTCGCCTCGCCGCGCTGTGATTCGATGAAGTCGAGCGCTTTTTGCTTGAGCGAATCCATGAGGTTTCCCCTCCCCTTAAAAAGAAAAGTGAATTGGCGTCTATGCCGCCGGGTCAACCCAGTTGAGCTCGATCAGGTTGCCGTCCGGGTCCTTGAAGAAGACGAGCTTTCGCTCGGGGACGCGGGAGAGAATTTCGCACTCGAGCCGGACGCCCGCGGCCTTGAGGTGGTCCGCGGCGGCCTCCATGTCCTTCACCCAGAACGTCAGGTAGCGGAAGCCGGCCTGGGTGTCCGCCAGCGGGTCCGGCGCCGCAGGCGGGGCGGCGGGCCACTCGAGGAGTTTGATGAGGATGTCGCCGAAGCGGAGGGCGTGGAGCCTGAGGTCGTTCGTGCCGAAGGCGGCCTGGGAAACGAAATCCCCCGGAATGTCGCGCACGGCCACCTCCTCGAGTTCGAGGACGCCGATATAAAATTCGCGCATGGCCTCGATGTTGCGCGTGGTGAGCCCGATGTCAACGCTTCCCTGGGTGGTTTCGAACATGGCGTATCTCCTTTAGCCGGCCTGATTCGGATGGATTGAATGATCGGATTGTAGGGCGGCGGGCGGCTCCGCGCCAGCGCCTGGGCCTCTAGTCGGACCTGCCCGGAGGCGGACTTGTCAGACGGCGGACTTGTCCGGGGGGCGGCCCCGTGCCAACGGCGGCCCTTAGCCGATTGTCACCAGGAAGTAGATGATCAGCAAAAACAGGCCGAGCATGGCCGCTCCGTCGAAATTCGAGAGCGTGTGGCCGTCCTGCATCAATTCGAACAGCACGAAAAACACGGGAAAGAGCTGAATCATGAGAAAAATTAGGGTGCCGTCGATGGGAACGCCGCTAAAATCCTCAGGAGCGAGACCGAGCCACTGCACCGCCGAGATGACGATCAGGGTGAAGGGAAAGATGAGGAATTTCACCTGGGTGATTCCGCCGAAGGCGTTCGAGAGGGCAATCTCGTATTCCTTTTTGAGGTGGCTTTCGATGATGATGAAGATCTCGGCGATTCCGGCGAAGAAGGTGAGGACGAGGGCGGCGCGAACGGGCGAGAGGTGAACCTTGTGGAGCATCGTCTCCGCGAATACCGCGACCATGTGGCCGCCGAGGAAGGTGGCCATCGTCCCGACGGCGAACAGGACGATCATGCGGCCGGCGGGTTCGTGGTTCCGGTCCTCGAGGTGGAGCGATTCGGGCAGTTCGCTTTCGCTGTAGTGGGAGAACAGCGAGCCGAGATAGAGCGCGAAGATGCAGAGCATGAGGACGCCGATGCCGGCCGTCTCCGCGCTCGTTATCACCTGTTTTGGTGGGTCGGCGAAGCGGCCCGTGATGAAGACGAATCCGAGGATGAGCGCGATCGTGCTCCCGACGATGAGGACTTCGCGGCCTATCTTGTAGATCGGCGCCGGAAGGGCGTATTCGCCGTCCCCAGTGGTTTTGGGAAGGAAAAACGAGTAGACCGAAAAGATCACCGCGTTGTTGTGTATCGTCACGATGGCGATGAGCAGGGCGGCGATCGGATCGACGGCGACGACGAAAACGATCACGACGACCTCGGGGAGGGTCGAAACGATCTCGCCGATGGTTCCGCCTACGAAATGGTTCTAGTTGTTCCGGGAAGAGAGAGTCTCCGAGGTGTGAATGAGCGATTCGCTGGCGGCGTTTATCCAGGCGATGCCGCCGGCAAGGGTGAGCAGGCCGACCGTCCAAGGGTAGGCGCTGGCCGTCGTTTCCGGAATGAAAAAAGTTGCTGCCCCGATCACCGCGCCCAGAACGAGCGACCAGATCCAGAAAGGAATACGCTTCATCGAACCGGCCTCCCGTAGCCGGGCGGAGGAAAGTGGAACCGGCGGGCGGTTAAAGGTGTGCGTCCCGGATTTTGACCAATCGCCGCTTATTTGAATAGTGGGTAATCCAGTGCACCGGGGCTTTCCTTTCCGGCGCCTTGTTCGTTTTCTGGAAACCCCGACGCCGTGGTACAAATCAGATACTGGGTTCAAGCCGATTCGATATGAAATGGATAAACCGCCCGGCTGCTCTCTTCTCCCGTGGACGGCGCATGAAGCGGGTCATAGAGGCACCCCGGGCGGGTGATTATTTCGCTTTTCTCATTCAGGAGACCGGAGCCATGAAATTCGGATTGGCCATTTTCCCCACGGCGGACACTCTTCCCCCGGCCGATCTGGGCCGGGAGGCGGAGGCGCGCGGATTCGAGTCGATTCTCTTTCCGGAGCACACCCATATCCCCGCCGCGCGGACGACGCCCTGGCCCGGCGGCGCCGATCTCCCCCACGAATACCCCCGAAACCTGGACCCGTTCGTGGCGATGGCCGCCGCGGCCACGGCCACGAAGAGCCTGAAGGTGGGAACCGGCATCTGTCTCGTCATCCAGCGCGACCCCATCGTCATGGCCAAGGAGGTGGCCAGCGTGGACTTTATTTCGGGCGGGCGTGTGCTCTTCGGGGTTGGCGGGGGGTGGAACGTCGAGGAGATGGCGAATCACGGCACCGAGTTCAAGAGCCGCTGGAAGGTGATGCGCGAGCGCATCGAGGCGATGAAGGAAATCTGGACCCGGGAGGAGGCCACCTATCACGGCGAGCATGTGAACTTCGACGCGATTTGGTGCTGGCCCAAGCCGGCGGCGAAGCCCCACCCGCCGGTTCTTGTCGGAGGCCACGGCCCGCGCACCCTCCAGCGGGTGGTGCGCTACGGGGACGAGTGGATGCCCCTGCTCCGGGGGGACGCCTCGTATGCCGGCGACATCAAGAAGCTGAACGATATGGCCGGAGAGGCCGGGCGCGATCCGATACCGGCGACCCTGTTTTTCGCGCCGCCCGACCCGGCGGGGCTGGAGAGATACCGGGAAGAAGGGTTTCACCGAATGATCTCCTACCTTCCGGCGCTGGGCGCGAATAAGCTTTTGCCAAAGATGGACGTGCTGGCGGAACTGGTCCGGAATTTCAACTAACGAAACCATCTAAAAGGACGGAAGCCAAAAAATGAACCCAGAGCCGATGGGAGAGGGCGCCCTCGCGGGGTTGAGAGTGATCGAGTCGTGCCAGAATCTGGCGGGGCCATACTGCGGCACGGTGCTGGCCGACATGGGCGCGGACGTGATCAAGGTCGAGCCGCCCGGCGGCGATCATTCGCGCAAAATCGGCCGGCACTTCGCCGGAGAGGAGAGCTACGCCTTCATGACCCTCAACCGGAGCAAGCGCGGCATCGTAGTCGACCTGAAGACCGAGGCGGGAAAGGGTGTGTTCGAGGAGTTGGCGGCCGGGGCGGACGCGATCGTCGAAAACGTCCGGCCCGGTGCGATGGAGCGCATGGGTCTCGGCTACGAGGATTTAAAGAAGATTAAACCCGATATCATCTACGCCTCGATTTCGGGTTTTGGCCGAACCGGACCCTACGCCGGCCAGGGCGGCTACGATCTGATCTCGCAGGGCTTCTCCAGCCTGATGAGCTTTACGGGCGAGCCGGGCCGGGACCCGGTGAAAATCCCGGTTCCCCTCTGCGACCTGAACGCCGGGATGTATTCGGCGATCTCTATCCTCTCGGCGGTCTTTCACCGCCACCGCACCGGGAAGGGCCAGTGGATCGATACCTCGCTCACCGACGCGGGGCTGGGCTACACCGTCTGGCAGGCGTCGCAGTTCTTCCCGTCGGGCGAGCCGCCCGTGCCCAAGGGGACGAAGCACGAAATATCGGCCCCCTACCAGGCGTTTCGGTGCGCCGATGGCTACATCATCATCGGCGGAACGAGTCAGCTCAACTGGGAGCGCATGTGCCGGGCTATCGGCCGCGCGGATCTTCTCGAGCGGCCCGAATACTCCACCCCGAGGGACCGGGGGAACAACGAGGACGCCCTCGCCCTCGAACTCGAGGAGGCCCTGACGAAAGGGAGCCGCGACGATTGGCTCGATCGCCTCCGGGAGGTCAAGGTGCCCTGCGGGCCCATCCATGACATGGCCGAGGCCTTCGATCATCCCCAAATCCAGGCGCGGGAGATGGCCGTCGAGGTCGATCACCCGGTGGCCGGGCCGATGCGGGTCCTCGCCCTTCCGCAGAAGATGTCCGAGACGCCCGTGCGGGTCAGCAGGCCCGCCCCCCTCCTCGGACAGCACACAGACGAGGTTTTGCGCGAGCTTGGGAAAAACGAAGAAGATATCTGGGCGCTGCGCAAGTCGGGGGGTGTTGGTTGAGGTGGGCGGCGTCGGCTGAGCCGGGCCAGCGGCGAATCCGGATACCCGGACTAATACAACAAGACCCCCCGGCCTTGAGAGGGCCGGGGGGTCTTGCGATTCGTTGCGATTCGTGAAAACGGGTTACATCTTCTTCTTTTTCTTGGCCCGGAAGGTCTTGTGGCCCCCGCCGCAGTTTTTACCAATGTTCTTGACGCCCTTGGAGACCATGGCCTTGCTTCCGCTCTTGGAGTGGACCTGGGAGAAAACAGCCGCGCTGACGGCCAGGAACTCGGCCCGCTGCTTGAACTTGCCCTTGTCGGTCCATACGTTCGGCTTGGAGCGGGATTTCCCGCCTTTATTCTTGAACACCTTGGAGATTTTTCCGGACAGCTTGTAGAGCTCACCCGCCGCCTTGCCCGCCGCCTTGTTGTCGCCGGCCTTCGCCGCTTTCTTGACCGCTTTCCAGGTTTTGCCGATGGATTTCATCAGCCCTTTGCGGGCGGCTACATCTTTGTTCAGCCCCTTGCGGGCGGCTACATTTTTAGTCTCGAAGATGCCGGGTCCCGTGCAGCCGGCGGCGAAAACCCCGGCCAGAACCAGAAGGGCTCCTCTTTTCCAAAATGCTGAGTTCCGCATGAGCAAACGTCTCTTTTCCTTTGAATGACCATTCAGAACCAGACAAAAGCGGCATGGGCGGATGCTTTCATCCGGAACCTTGCGCTTTTTGCAGACAAACCCGTCTGAATTAGTAGACTAAGGAAATTATATCATAAAAAAGCGCCGGAATTGACGGTTTTGTCCCCTCCCGCCCGGAGGGGGAGGGGGACAGCCGTTGTTTCGAGAGGATATCTGAGCCACCGCCGGGGACGCTCGGGTGGGAAAAAAGCCGAGACTCCCCCGGGCGGTCACTCCGAGGAGCGTTAAATTTTAGGGCTAGTAAAGCTCGTCGCGGTAGACCCGCTCGGTGAGGGCGTCTTCTTCGGCGAGGTTCTTGCCCGGCACCTGATCCACGACGATCCGGCCCAGGGTGGGAAACGCGCTCCGCTCGATTTTGGTTTCCTCGTCCCAGAGCTTTGAGCGGATGATGGATTTTCCGCAGTGAAAAAACGCTTCCTTCACCTCGATCAGCAGCCCCGACTCGGGTGGCTTGCCTCTCTCTGAGAGCGGCTCGAGGAGCGCGGGGTCGGTGGTGATCCGCGCGTCGCCGTTGACCCGGAGCGTCTCCTCCACCCCCGGCACGAAAAAGATCAGGCCGACCCCCGGGTTGTCAAGGATATTCATCATCGAGTCCACCCGCCGGTTCCCCCGCCGGTCGGGCAGGAGAAGGGTGGTGTCGTCCACCACCCGGACGAAGCCCGGCGGGTCTCCCTTGGGGGAGGCGTCGGCGCCTCCCTCGCCCCAGGAGGCCATCACCAGGAACGGCGATAGCGAGATGAAGTGGCGGCAGTGCGCGTCGAGACGTGAAAGCTGCCGCTGCACCGTCCGGGGGACGGGCTCGCCGTAGTAGGCCCGGAGGTCGTCCTTGCTTTTAATTTTTTCGTCGGGCATCGGCCTCTTCCTCCTCGGCGGCTGCGGTTCGCGGGATTGATTGTGTGTTAATCCGGCGTCCCTGCTTTTTGACACCAAAACTGGTACATCCCCAAAAATGTATCGGAGAACTCTTCTTCATGACGCTCCCAGTTGTCCAGATTTGTCATGGCCTCATCATCCGGAAAACTTTCAACATATCTTTCCCTGTGTTCTCTCTTCTCAAATTCGAAACCGACGAACCTCAAGCCTGCCGAGCCGATCAACTCCCTGACCTGCCCAAGTGACATATCATGCTCCTGTGACCTTCCCCCGATAGTTGTACCATTTCCTATGAGAGTCTTGGAACCATGGCCGTAGGCCGAAGCGGAGCGAAGCCCGGAGGCCTGGGCGGCTCGCTCCGGGTGAGTTGGTACGGTGACTGCCTGCCCTCGCGGGATTTCCCCCCTGCTGGCGGAGTGGTACAAATCGGGCGAGCTCGACCTCGACCGGATGGTCACCCGCACCATCGGGCTGGGCGACACCGAAGCGGCGTTCGAGGCCATGTAGCGGGGCGAGACCCTAAGATCGGTGATCCGGTTGTAGGGAGTTAAGGGGCTGCCGGCACACCAAAAACCCCGCCGGAGCGCCCCCCCCGGGGGGGGGCTGATATTGGGGGTTGCGCTCTTCGGTGAACCCTGCTACGGTCCCGCCGACCTGTCCGCAAGGCGCGGGCGAAAGGTCGTTTATTGGATATGCCGATCGATTGAAGTTCCTTTCTTGCAAGAAGCTCCTTCCATCAGCATCTCTACACCGAATCTCCATTCAAGGGGAAAAGCATGGCAACAGGCAGTGTGAAGTGGTTCAACGACGCAAAAGGGTTTGGGTTCATCAGCCAAGAAGACGGGGACGATGTTTTCGTCCATTTCTCGGCCATCGCGGGCGACGGCTTCAAAACGCTCGAGGAAGGCGATGAGGTCAACTTCGACGTCGTCAATGGACCAAAGGGGCTCCAGGCGGAGAAGGTGGCGAAGGTCGCTTAAATCCCGATAGCAGCGTCACGAGATCGGCGGCCGGCGACGGCCGCCGATTTTTTTTGGCTAGGTTTTGGTCTACACCATTGCGGGCTGGGCGGTGAGCATGCCGAGGAGGGGGGCGATGTTGGGCTGTTCCTGGATGGCTTCGAGGGCGGCGAGGGCTTCGGCGACGCGGGCGGGGTCGAGGGAGCGGGCGGCGCAGCCGGCGCACTCGGTGAACTTGGCCCGGCGCTCCTCATTGGTGAGCGGCCACTCGGGCGAGCCCTTCACCCGTTCGTGGGTCACGTCGGCGGCGCGGCCGTCCTTGAGTCTGGCGGCGACGCGCGAGAGGCGGAAGGGGGCGTCCGAGTCGGGCACACCCTCCCCGCCCTCCCAGATGTGAACCCGGGTCCTCTCGGCGAGGGTCTTCACCGCATTCCCCGAGACCACCCTTTGCGGCTCGAAGGAGGCGATCCCCGGCGGGCCGTGGAGCAGGGTGTGGGCCGAGGTCCACTGGGCGCTGAACTGGGCGTCCACCTGCGGGTTTTGGCGGATTTCAAAGGGCTGGCCCACCATCGAGTAGGAATACCGCGTCACCCAGACGTCCACCGACTCGATATCCCCGGCCGTGAACGCGCCGAGTTTGTCCCGCGCTTCCTCGGCCGCGCTGATTACGCCGTGGTTCGAGCGGCAGCAGGGGTAGGGTTTCACCGAAATTCGGCTCATCTCCCAGCGCTCGCCGAGCACCTCGGTCAAGGCCTCCGGGTCGCCTTTGCCCCCGCCGAAGAGCTCGAAAATCCCGTCCGCCCCCTCGGCGAGCCTCCGGGGCCCGGTCGCTCCGATCTCGGCCAGCGCGGCCT
>NYYB01000058.1 GCA_002685755.1 Nitrospinota bacterium | reverse complement strand
CGGCATGGGTGCCGCCGGCGCGGTTCGCGCGCTCCTCGAGCCGCTCTAAACCCTCGCGCCAGCCGCCCCCCTCGGGGTCCGGGCGCTCCCGACCCTTCGCCTCGCAGGCAGCGCCCATCCCGCTCCTGAGCCCGAACACATAGCTGTCCGCCAGCGCGGCGCCGCCTGTGCGGTTCGCCCCGTGAACACCGCCCGACGCCTCGCCGCCCGAGTACAAACCCTCCACCGTCGTTCGCCCCCACTCATCGATCCTGATTCCGCCGAGGTAGGTGTGCGGCCCGCTCGCCACCTCGAACGGCTCCTTCGAGAGATCCACCCCGCAGTTTTTTAACACGCGGACGATGTCCGCCGTCGCCCCGTCGTTCACCACGTCGAACACATGACAGGTATCGAGATAGACGCCGTGATTCTCCGTCCCCCGGCCCTCGTAGATTTCCGTCCCCACCGCCCGGTTGACCATCGCCCGCGTCGAGCGCTCGCAGCGTTCGGGGTCGTAGCGCCGCATGAAGCGCTCCATGTCCTTGTTGTAAAGATAGGCGCCCGCGTTGATGAACCCGCTCGAGTGCGGCGGATACCCCCTTATCCGCTCGGGCGCGGCGACCATCAGCTGATAGTCGATAAACTCCATGTCGATCAGATCGGCCCCCGCCCGCAGCGCTATCGCGTAGCCGTCGCCCGAGATGTAGGGGGGGGAGTCGTTGACCTCGTGAAGCTGGGGAGCGCCCCCCGTCGCGATGATCGTCGAGCGCGCGTGCACCACGACCGGCGCGCCGTCCCGGTAGGCGAACCCCCACGCGCCCACCACCCGGTCACCCTCCTTCATCAGATCGACGAACATCACATGCGCCGCCGACGCTATCTCCCACGCCTTCATCTTTTTATGAAGGGACTGCATCAGCGGCTTGCCCATCAGCTTTCCGCAGTGCAGCAGCCGGTCGTAGCGGTGCGAGGCGCTTGGCTTTTGGTGGTACAGCCCGTTCTCCATCCGGACGAGGCCCAGCCCCCAGGCGTCGAGCTCGTGCGTGCGCTCTATCGCCTCGTGGCTCATCAGGCGCATCAGGCGGCGGTTGCACAAATCGTAACTCGCCTGGACCGAATCCTCGAAAAGAAACTCGGGCTTGTCGGCGGGGTTCGAGTGGCCCATCGCGGCGCTGTAGCCCCCCCGCGCCATCGACGAGCTTCCCGAGGGGAAAGAAGCCTTCGTCATCAGAACCGGCGAAACCCCCGACCTCCGGCAGCCAACGGCCGCCATCATCCCCGCGACCCCGCCGCCGATGATGAGGACATCCGTCTCGGTCCGCCGCGCATCTTCGGGAAAACTCATCCGTAAAACCTCCAATGTAAAATGTCGAATCGTGCTGTTTAAGAGTTAGGGTCAAAAAAACAGTGTACTTCTCCTGCGCTCTTTGGGAAAGATGGGGTGGGATGTACTTTCCTATGAGAAGCGCCCCGTCTCGACAAATCCCCCGATAATTAATAAATTGAAGTTGGATAAGAGATTATTTTTTCACGTGAAGATATATCGACGTCCCACCGCTTGAGGGGAGGGGAAGTGGCGCAACTGGTCCCGTGTGAAACCTGCGGAAATGAGGTGGCGAAATCGACGTGGACGTGCCCCCACTGCGGGGATCGGGGGCCGAAGATAAAGTCGGCGCTGGGGTGTGTCGCTATCGGCTGCCTGGCACCGGTCATTTTTATTTTGACGATTGTGATCATCGCGAGCTTTAGGGGTGGCGATGAGCCGGTGGTGTCGATTCTGGAGTTCGCCGAAGGTTTTAGGAAAAAACACGAGGCGGACAGCGGGCCTTCGCCGCCGGGGCGGCGGGATGAATGGGTGCTCTGGTCGCATGTGAAGTTCGCGGGGACACCACCGGAGACGGGGGATGCTTGGCGTCCGATGGAATCGCGATTCAATAAAAAGAACCTCGGCGAAAAGGGCCGGGAGCCGGGCTATTCGGGGATTCTCAAATCCTACGCGGGTTCGGAACGGCGAGGGTATTCGATCATGACGCAACTCGGAGGAAAGGATGTGATCTGGCGGTTTCATTGCCTTTCCGGGGATACTGAGAAGCGGCGGGGGTCGAGATAGTGGCGAAGCGGGTTTGCCCGCCATGGGGGTATGGCTCACAAGGGTAGGCATCGGTCCGATAGGAACGGGTGCTGTAGGCGAAAAGTTATGTAGAGCGCTTTGAGGGCCTCGTACACCACTTTAGAGCCTGGCTTTTTTCCTTGCGGGAAACCTTGATGAGGACCACATTATCCTCAAGTGAGGCCTGGTGCCTCAGGCCCGATCCCTCAGAGGATGACGAGGGCGGAGCGATGAACCCCCTTGGAACCTGCCCAAATGAAGTGATTTCCGAAACAGGCGAGCCCAACTGCTTTGACCCGGTTCACGCGGAATGTACCCCGCGCCCCTCCTACACCGTCCGGGATTTCTGCCGCAATGATTACAGGAAGTGCCCCTACTATAACGTCGGCTGGAACCGGGTCCGGTTCGGCGGGGAGCGGATATTCTCGAAAGCCAGGGCAAAAATATTGGTGGTTTGACAGCCGCCCCAAACAATACGCCCCTCCCGGTGAGAGACCGGGGGGGGCGATTTTTTTTATTTAACTGCCTACTTCAACCCCGGCAGATCGACCGGGCAAAATTCGTTGATTTCCGTCCGGAGGGCGCCGTTGAACTTGGCGTTGAAATTCTGATAGGCGGCGAAAACGCTGATCTCGACGATGGCGGGGGTGTTGTAGTGCGCCTTGAGGGCGTCGAACACCGCGTCCGGCACGTCCACCGGGGTTTTCGTCATGCCCTCGGTGTAGGCGAGGGCGGCGCGCTCGGCTTCCGTAAACTCGGGGCGCCCGGCGTAATCGAGTATCGCGGCGAGTTTATCCTCCGAATGCCCGGCGCGGAGACTCCGCGCCGAATGGAGGTCCACTCAATGGGGGCACTGGTTCAGGCGCGAAACCAGGAGGGTGATCAGCGGCTTCAGCGAGGCGGGCGCGAAATCGGTCTCCGCCTGCATCGCCTGCATCCCGGCGATGCCATTGAGCAGGTCCGGGCAATGGCCGCGGACCCGGGTGGTGGTCATCGTCTTCCCGACGGCGGCTTTTTGGCCGTCGTAGATTTTTCGCACCTCGGGGGGCGCGTCGTCGTATTCGAGAAACGGAACGCGGGCCATGATAAAGTCTCCTTCGGCCCGCGCCCAGTCGAGGACCGGGCCGGTTATGCGGCCTCGGGCGCCCGGTTCGCGACAAAGGCCTCGATGGCCGATGTCGTCTCGTCGGAGGCCTCCAGGCTGATCAGGTGACCCACTCCGGGGACATCGATCTTGGCCGCGCCTTCGATTTTGCCGGCCAGCTCGTCGGCGCAGGCGTGAAAACCCGCGTGATCGCGCTCCCCGACCAAAATCCGCGTCCGTGCCTTGATGGCGGGGGCCGCGTCGCCCAGGGAGGGGTCCCTCGGCGACTCGTTGTCGAGCCAGTGAGCGCCGGTGTAGGAGAGCATCATCTGATCGATTTTCGCGGCCACTTCCTCGTTTTCAAGCGCGGGCGCGAAAATCGGGAGCGAAAGCCACTTTTCCTTCGCCGCCCGGAGACCCTCGGCCCGGAGCGTCGCCATGACCTCGAGACCCTGGTCAACGAATTCGGGCATGAGCCGGGCCTGATCGAAACTGGGACACATCGCGAAGACCGAGGCGGTCTTGTCCGGATGCGCGGCGGCGAAGCTCAGTGCGATCCCCGCTCCCCGGCTCAACCCGACGAAATGGGCCCTCGAAGCCTTCACGACCTCGAGCAGGTCATGGAGATCCTTGACCTCTTCTTCCCGGGCGTAGCCCGTGGCCGGCTTCTCGGACCGGCCGCAACCCCGAAGATCGTAGGTGACGATCCGGTTCGCGCTCCGGAGGGCTTGTTTTTGTTTGTCCCAAAACGAGCGGTTCAGGGTGTGGCCATGAATAAACACAATGGGAGTTTTGCTGGAGCCAAATTCGGTGTCGTCGAACGCGATTTGAATTCCGTTGCAAACAGCTTGCGCCACAGATAATCCTCCCGCGGGATATGAATCATCCGAGGTTTGCCGCCCGGCCCGGAGGGGCCGTCCCGCGACGGCGGGGGACCTGGGTTATCGAGACCGGCAAGGTATACAACGAAGCGGCGGGTATGGCAAAGCGCATCCGGCCGGCCGGGCGAAACGGCGGCCGGGGCGGAGAAGAGGGCGCGGGCCCTTACTCCTCAAACGGAGCCGGCTCTTCTTCCTCGCCCGTTTCATCCACCAAATCCACCAGCCCGCACTCCCCGCAGGAGATCAGAATATTCTCCATCGGAATCCCCCGCGACTCCTCCTGGCGGATCCATTCCCTGAGCCGCTGCGTCAATGCCTCCTGCTCTTCCCGGGTCAATCGAGGTTCTTGCGGCATCGGACAATCTCCCTGATGAAGAGAAGAATAAAACTACCCGCTCACCTTGGGCCATGGATTTTCCCGGACTCCTCCTGCGATACAGGATTCCCATCGGGGTCGTGCATGGGGAACGCCTTCAGGGTCCGCATGAAAACCTGCATGCCGTAATGGAGGGCTATGAAGCCCCCGAGCTCCATGATCTGCGCCTCGCTGAAGTGTTTTTTGCCCTCATCGTAGAATTCCTTGTTCACCTTTCCCGGCTCCCGGTACATCGTATGCGCGTAGCGGAGCGCCCATTTCTCGGCAGGGGTGAAACCCGCGTCGTTCTCGAAATCGCCCGAGCCCGCCTCGATGCGCTCCTCCGTCAAACCTTCGCGCAAAGCCTTCCCGGAGCGCAGGTTGGCGAAGTAGGTGTCCTCTGCCTTACGGGCGAGTTGGACGCGGATGATCTCCTTTAACTTGTGATCGACGCCCCCCTCGGCATGGGAGATGTGCATGGCATCGTGAAGCGCCTTAGCGTAGCCGGGCGCGCGGGCGAGTATCCACACGAATAGCGCGTCGGGCGCGCCCACCTCCTCGCAGCGGCCCAGTATTTTCCCGAAACCCTTTTCCTCGATCCGATCTTCGGGCAATGGCTCGATGACGGGCATGGCCTCATTCCCCCTCATCGGCGGCGAGGGCCCGGGCGCGCCCAAGCGGCCCGCTGATGTGCGAGACCGGCCGTGAGCCGTAAATTTCCCGGGATTCCTCCTGGCTCACCAGGCGGCCGTCCGGCGAGAACATGGGATAGAAATCGAGCGTCCTGAAAAACGTGTGATACCCCACGTTGAAACCGATGAAGGCGCCGAGCTCGACGATCTCCGCGTCGGAATAATGTACGCGCAACCGCCCGTAGAAAGCCTCGTCGATTTTCTCCGGCTCGAACTGCATCAGCTCGCTGTACTCGAGAGCGATTTTCTCGGCGGCGCCAAACTTGTCGCTCTCCCGCCAGTTCTCGATCCCCTCGTCGATCAACTCCTCGGTGAGTCCGTCCCGCTTCGCCGAAGCGGATCGCACGTTGCCTCAGTAGTTGCAGTCGGCCGCCCGGGAGAGCTGGACCCGGATGATCTCCTTGAGCTTGTGATCGACGGCCCCGGTGTTGAAGACCGCCCCCCAGGCGATATACATCGCCTTTGAGAGATCCTCGTTATGACCCTGCATGGCGTGAAAGGCCGGATCGGGAGCCCGGTGCTTGAGGCATTTGTTCACGAACGGCCCGAGTTTTGTTTTCTTTAAATCCTCGATGTCGAGCATGCTGATATTTGGCACCGTGGTCTCCTTTAAATCTGGTGCGGTTTATCGAACGATGTGCGATTTCCCTCAATCCATCGGGTTTCATTCTTCAGGCTCCGCTCTTCGGTCAGAATGAGCGGCGGCGCTATCCCTGGCTTCCGCTCCCGAGCTTGCGGATGAGGGCGAGGAGCGTCTCCTTCTCCTCCGTGGTGAGATTCTCCATCATTTCGGCGTTGATCTCCAAAACGTCCGCGTAGCTGCTCACCAAACCCGCCTCGCATGCAAACCACCCCCCGGAGGGAAGGAGGTGCGATCAGCGGAAATCAGCGGGGCAGGGGGGACTATCCCTCGGCCTGGAACTTTTTAAGCCCGGTGTCGATGGCGGAGACGATTGTCGCGCCCTGCTCTTCGGTCAATATGAGCGGCGGGGAAATGGTGAGCGTGTTCGAGGGCCCGTCGGCGATGCCGGCGTTCTTTCCGATGAGGACCCCCTCCTCATTGACGTAGGACAGGACCTTCGCCGTCCCCTCGGTCGGAAGCGGGTCGCCGTTCTCCTCGATGAGTTCGACGCCCCAGATGAGCCCCACCCCCCGGACATCCCCCACACAGGGAATGTCTTTCAGATGGGCCAGCGCCTCGCCCAGGCCTTTTCCGACATCCCGCGCGTTTTGCGTCAGATTCTCCTCCAGCAGAATTTCGAGATTTTTGTTCGCAGCGGCGCACGATGCCGGGTGGCCTCCGTAGGTGTTGATTTGCTGGAAGCCCGCCTCGCCCTCGGCGTTGAGCACCTGGAACACTTCGTCCGTCACCGCCGTCGCGCCGATGGGCAGGTATCCGCTACTGAGCCCCTTGGCCATCGTCATCACGTCGGGCTTCACGCCGTAAAGGTCCGAGGCGAAGAGCTCGCCCGTGCGGCCAAAGCCGGTGATCACTTCGTCGATGATCATGAGCACCCCGTAGCGGGTGCAGACTTCCCGCATTTTCTTCAGATAGTCCGCCGGGGGGGGGATCACACCCCCGCCGCCGATAATCGGCTCGGCGATGAAGGCGGCGACGGTATCGGCGCCCTGGTAGCGGATCACGGCGTCGAGATCTTCGGCCAGCCGCTCGGCGAGGTCGAACTCGCTCGAACATCCGCTGCGGTAGAAATAGGGCGCCTGGAGGTGGACTACGCCCGGAAGGAGGGGCTCGAAGGGCGCGCGGCGGGCGGTCTGGCCGGTCAGGCTGGCGCCGCCGACGGTGCCGCCGTGATAGCCCTGATACCGGGCGATGATCTTGTAGCGCCCGCCCTGTGTCCGGCCCCAGGCCCGGGCGATTTTGATGGCGGTGTCCACGGCCTCGGAGCCCGAGTTCACGAACCAGATGCGATCGAGGTCGCCGGGCAGAATGTCTCCGAGCTGGTCGGCGAGCCGAGCCGCCGGGAGGTTGATCTGGCTTAGCGGGTAGTAGGGAAGTTCGAGTAGCTGACGATAGACCGCCTCGGCGACTTCCTTGCGCCCGTAGCCGATGTTGACGCACCAAAGGCCCGCCATCGCGTCGAGGTATTCCCGGCCCTCGCCGTCGGTGACGGTGCAGCCGTCGGCCTTGACGATGACGCCGAGCGGGTTCTCGTCGAGCGTGTTGTGATTGAGAAACGGGTGCCAGACGTGGTCCTTGTCGAGGTCGCGGATTTTCTGAATGTCCTCGCCCACTGCCGCGATTTCCGAATTCATGGTTTTCTCTCCTTGAAGCACCGGGGCTGTTCCCTCGAAACCGCTTCGCTTACAAAATAGTGTATTTCAGCCTTTCCGCCTTAATCTCGTATCTCTGGCGGCCGATCTTCGAAATCTCGCCCTCTATGATATCACCCGGCTTCAGGAATTTCCCCCACGAGGCGGCGTTGCCGGCGGGCGAGCCCGTCGCGATGATGTCTCCGGGGCGAAGCGTCGCGATGGTCGAGAGGTAGGCGACCTGCTCGTCCACCTTCCAGATCATATCACCCGTCGAGGCATTCTGGCGAAGCTCGCCGTTCACCCACAACCGGAGCCGGAGCTTGTGGGGGTCCGTTTTTTCATCGTTCAAAAGAATATAGGGCCCTGTCGGGGCGAAACCATCGGGCCCCTTCATCGCGTACCAGTCGATGAAGCGTTTATTGTCGCCCACACTCAGATTTCCGCGATCGCTCATATCGTTGATGAGCGTGTATCCGCCGACGTGATCCATCGCCTTCCCGGCCGGGATGTTCCGCCCGCCGCGACCGATGACGATACCGAGCTCGAGCTCGTAGTCGAGTCTTTTCACCGAGCGGGAAACGACCACCGGATCGTAGGGGCCGTTGATGCAGGTGGCGGGCTTGATGAAACAATAAAGGGGGAGCTCCTCCTTGAAATCGTTGATCTTCGTCCTGGCCATCTCGGCGGCATGGGCGACATAGTTCCGCGCCATGCAAAAAAGCGTCACCTCCGACACCGGCGGGAGAATCTCGACGCTCTCCCGGCCGCGAACAACGGGAAGGCCGTCGAAGGCGAGCGGTTGTTTTTTTCGCTTGAGCGCGCGGAGGGCCTTGATGGCGCTATCGGCGATCAGGCGGGTGGTCTCGGAATCCTCGAGGAGTTCCTCGCAGGTGGGCGCGACGATCTCCTCGGCGGCCTCGGTGGCCTCGGCCGGATCGGCGTCCCTGAGCGAGAGAGCGAAAGCAAGGGTCAGGTCGGCGATCCGTTCGCCGAACAGGATCCCGACGCGGGGGTCGCCCCCCAGGCTGAAAGTGCAAATGCGCATGAACCGAATCTCCCAGGTAACTGTCCTATCGGAAACTTCCTTTGCCGGTGGAACGGGGCATCATAGCACCACAGGCGCGGCCCTCGTCGTCGCCGGGCTGATCGTGCTCGCCCTCTCGAAATAACCCTCTCGAATTAACCCCCTTAAATGAAATCAGTCCCCATTTGGCATCATAAGATCCTAAATCAGGATTAGAAAAAATCTAAATTACACCTTTCTTGTTCAGCCTATCGATCTCTTCCGACCCCAGCCCGAGCACGTTGCCGTAGATTTCATCGTTGTGCTCGCCGATGAGCGGGGCGGGATGCTCGTAGCCGCCGGGGGATTTTTCCAGCTTGAACGGGAAGCCTTGGGCATGAACGCCCGGTACCGCGCTGAGGCGGGGGTGCGGAAGCTCGCCGATCATCCCCCGCTCGCGGAGGTGGGGCCAGGCGAGAATGTCCCGAATGTTGCGGACCGGCCCGCAAATCACCCCGCCCTCCCGCAGACGGCGGACGGCCTCCCCGGTATCGCGCTCCTTTGTCCAGGCCACGATGATTTCATCGATCTCCTCGTTGTTCTCGAGGCGTCCGGTCATGTCGGCGTAGCGCTCATCGTCGATCAGATCATCGCGTCCGATGGCCCTGAGAAGATCGCGCCAGTGGATGTCGGTGCCCGTACAGATGACGAGCCAACCGTCATTCGCCGGGTAGGAGTTGAACGGGGAGAGCCGCATGATGCGGTTGCCCATCCGCTCGGGGAGGCCGAGTTCTTCGTAGCAGTCCATCGGCTCATCGAAAATCAGGGAGAACATACAGTCCGTCATCGAAATATCGACGAACTGGCCCTCTCCCGTGCGCTCGCGGTGAAAGAGCGCCGTCATGATGCCGCCGAAGGCGAAAGTGCCACTTAGGCTGTCGGCCAGCGCCGAGCCCGCCTTGGTAGGCGGTCCGTCCGGAAATCCGGTCAGGTCCATCAGTCCGGACGCTGCCTGGATTACCGCATCGTAGCCCTTGAGGCCCGCGTCCGGTCCGGTGGCGCCGTATCCCGAGATAGTGCAGTAGATGAGCCTGGGCCGGCGCTCTTTCAAGGAGGGATAGTCGATGCCGAGGCGTTTCGTCACATCCGGCCCGAAGTTTTCGACGAGGATGTCGGACTCGTCCACAAGGCGTAGGAAAATCTCGCGCCCGCGCGGTTCCTTGATGTTCAAGGTGACGGACTTTTTGTTTCGTGCGCGCTTGAGGTAGGCGATACTGATGTCGTCTTCAGTCTGCTTTTGAAACGAGATTCCCTTGGAGCCGACGAAGGGCGGGCTGTCGGCGACCGGGTCCTTCGCTCCCGGATTGTTGATGCGGATCACCTCGGCCCCCAGGCCGGCGAGAAACAGCGTCGCCTGCGGGCCGGCGAGATATTGCGTCAGGTCGAGAACCCGGATGCCTTCAAGTGGTTTTGACATGAGGCCATTCTACCGGCCGGCGGGATATTTTTCACCTGGCGGCGCCATCCAAACCTCGGCTCCACTACCGGCTCCGCTATCGCCCTTCGAACCATTCCCGCAGGGTCCGCCCATCGGCCAGCCTTTCCCGCCCGATTGGCGCTCCGGCCAGTTTTTCCATCTGAGACCGCCCATCGACCACCCTTTTCTTTTTCCGGCCCGGCGCTTTGGCCATTTTTTTCATTCAGGTCGGCGGTCCGGCCAATCTTTTCCGCCGGCTTGGGGCTTTGGCCAGTCTTTTCCGCATGGCGGCGGCTCTTGCCAGGACGGAGGAGGCGCTCTTTCCGTTCGCTCCATAAACATAAGCCAATCGGCTTAGGGTTTTTGCGATATGGGAATGATCCGGCCCCAGATTTTTTTCATATATGTCCAACGCCGTCTTCAATACACGCTCCGCCTTATGGAATTTATTCTTGCGAAAATACACAGGGGCCATCTCAAAGAGCGCATGGCCGACTTCCGTATGCCCGGCTCCAAGGACTGTCGTGCGGATTTTCAGGCTCCGCTTATATAGCGCTTCGGCTTTATCGAACTTACGCTGATGCCGCAAGGAAGTTACCCGGGCGCTGAGTTTTTTCGCCTCCGCGAGCGTTTCTCCGGCCTGGGCAGGTGCAGCCGTCCCGGAGATAGAAAAAACCGAAATAACGGCGGCAAGAACAAAAAGGGCGAAAATCTTCGATGCTGTCCGCATAGTTACTCCTCTGTGAGCTCAAAATTGAATCGCAAACGCGCTTTCCTGGCCGCGCAACAAGTTACAGCCGGAAGAATGTGATTACCGACAAACGAAACGCCCCCACTGTGAACCGAATCGCAGTTCAAGATAAACAATAATTTAATCTACGGAATTACCGCAGGAATTATCATTCTCCGTTGCGTCTCTATAAATGAAAAATCCACCAAAAAATTTCATTTCCGGCGGTCCGGAAACTACCCCTTCTTGGCCGCTTTATTTTTCTTGGAGCGCTTGGCCAGCCTGGTCCGCATCGCCCGGGCCTCCTTGAGGAGCGGGGCGGCCTCCTCCCACAAACCGATCAACTCATAGACGCTGGCCTGGCGTTTCAGGGTGTCGGCGATGAAGGCATGGTCCAGGCCCAGATTCTTCTCGTAGATAGCGCGCGCCCGTTTAAGAAGCTTGGTCGCTTTGGCGAACTGCCCCAGGTTCCAGAAGGAGGGCGCCATTTTGTATAGTGTGTGGGCGACTTCGATATGGCCGGGGCCGGCTGTCCTCTCGAGGGTCGACAGCCTCTTCCAGAAAAGGGCGCCGGCCTTCTCGAATCGGCGCGTCGCCTGGTAGATGGTGGCCAGAGCGTCCTGGCTTTCGAGCACCTGAGCATGATCGGGCTTGAGGGATTTTTCGCGGTAGGCCAGGGCCTTCCTCGCCAGCGGGAGCGCTTTTGTGTACCTCCTCGAACAAATGAGTTCTTTCACCTGCTTATTGAGTTTGTTTGCCTTT
>NYYB01000057.1 GCA_002685755.1 Nitrospinota bacterium | reverse complement strand
GATTTATATTATCGCCCCAGATCTATTTCGGATGATCGGAATTTTCGCCTATATCCCCAGGATACCCTCCCCAGGTGATCTTCTCTGCCTCATGGGCTATCTTCCCCTTCATTCAAAAAATAAAAAGCGGCTCCGGAGGGCCGCCTCGAAATCCACTCTCGGAGGGCAGCGCCGTGACCTACGAAAACGTAATCGCCGAAAAATCGGGGGGCATCGGCCTCATCACCATCAATCGCGAGGAGGTCCGAAACGCAATCGATCCCCCCACCTACGGCGAGATCATTGAAGCGATGGCCTCCTTCGAGGCGGACGAGGAGGTGGGCGTCATCATCATCACCGGGGCGGGCGATAAGTCCTTCGCCGCCGGCTCCGACATCCGCCAGATCAGGGAGCGCTCCCTCCTGGACGGTCTCGCCGCGCCGCCCCAGCGCCACCTCGCGAAAGTCGGGGACATCGAAAAGCCCATCATCGCCGCCATCAACGGATTCGCCCTGGGCGGGGGCTGCGAGCTCTCGATGGCCTGCGATATTCGCATCGCCAGCGACCGGGCCAAACTGGGCCAACCCGAGGTGAACCTGGGCATCATGCCAGGCGCGGGGGGCACCCAGCGCCTGATCAACCTGGTGGGCCTGGGCAAGGCGAAAGAGTTGATTTTAACGGGAGACATCATCGACGCCCGCGAGGCCGAGCGGATTGGCCTCGTCAACAAGGTCGTACCTCACGAGGAGCTCATGGCGGCGGCCCGAGAGATGGCCGGGCGAATCCTCGAAAAGGGCCCGCTAGCCGTCCGCCTCGCCAAGATGACGATGAACGCCGGCGTCAAGGGCGGCCAGGAGGCCGCCATGCTCGTCGAGCGCTTCGCCCAGAGCTGCCTCATGACCACCGATGACAAGGGCGAGGGGACCTCGGCCTTCCTCGAAAAGCGAAGGCCCGAATTTAGGGGAAGATAGCCCGGGGAAAGTAGCCCGGAGAAGATAGCCGAGGGGGGGGGATATTCCCGGGAGGGTAGCCCGAGCGCATAGGGAGAAAATCTCGATCATCCGAAATAGGTCCGGCGGGAATTGCCGGGAATTTCGCGCCCGCCGCAGGAAATTCACACACCCCGGCCATGGAAAGGCCCCAACCGAAGCCCCTTCGTTCCATTCGGAACGACCTCCGCCATCACCGGGTTCCAGGGCTAAATAACGCAGATCCCTATCCTCCTCCCCTCCCCGGCGGGGCCGGCTTGGCCCCGTTCCTTGAGCGGCGAGAGGCCTCCTGCTATGGTTTTCCCCATGAGGCGCTTGTCCATTTTCATGAAAATTCCAGGGAAATCGAGCGCGGCGGCATCCTCCCCGCGAAGGCCCGCCTTACGAAGGCCCGCCTTCGTCTCCTTGTTTTTCGCGGCGGCGATTGCGGTGGGAGGGGGAGCGGTACCGCTTATCGAGCCCGCGCTGGTCCCCGCCATCGCCGAGGCGCGCTTCGGCCGGGGGGGCTCGTTCGGCTTCCGGGGCTCGCGCTCCTTTTCCCGGTCCTCGTTTGGCCGCAGGCGATCCTTCGGCCGCTCCTCCTACAACCGGGGCTACCGGGGCGGGGGCTTCGGCTTCGGGATGCCGTTCCTCATGGGGATGGGCTTCGGCGGCTTCGGCGGTTCGTTCCTCATCCCGATGATCCTGTTCTCTGTTTTGCGCATGATGATGCGTCGCAGATGATTCTCTAATCCTTACTGGATACTCAAATCCCCACTGGAGGTTTTCCCGCGATGAAAAAGATTAATCTCACGGCCCCGGCGGCGATGCTGGCGGGCGCGCTCGCCCCGGCCCTCGCCCTTGCTGCCAGCGCCGACCCCGCTCCCCGGCTCGGCCTGGGCGGCGGCCTCCTCCTCTCCGTCGTCTACGGGCTGGTGGGCATCCTGCTCCTCATGATCGGCTACAAGATTTTCGAGTGGATCACACCCTTTTCGGTGAACGACGCCCTCTCGAAAGATCAGAACCGCGCGGTGGGCATCGCCGTCGGCGCGATCTTCATCGCCATCGCCATCATCGTCGCCGCCGCCCTCGGGTAGGGCCCCCGGGTAGCGGATTCGGCCCGGGGATATAGGGCGAAAATCTCGATCATCCGAAATAGGTCCGGCGGGAATTGCCGGGAATTTCGCGCGGCCTCACAGGAAATTCACACACCCCGACCATGGAAAGGCCCCAACCGAAAACCCTTCGTTCCTGCCGGAGCGACCCCCGCCATCACCGGGTTCCAGGGCTAATTAACACAGCCCCACTTCCTCTCCCCGGCGAGGCCGGCGGACCGCGCAATTCCTGTGGCGGCGTTCACCTGGCCTCGGCCTTCCCGCTGGCACTTTTTACAGGGCTGTGCCCGGATATGGCTGATGAGAAGCTGCAAGCGTTGTTGAGTCATGAGGAGAAGGGTTAATTGCGCCCGGCAAGAAGAAAGCCGCTTATACTCCGTGATTTTGGCTATAGGAACTGCCTCGGAGGTATCTATTAGCGCCCTTGATGGACTTCTTGGTGGGAAGCAGCGCCGATGAAAAGGAGAATGTCCGAATTTGCTCTGATGAGAGCGTTGCCACACAATTCCGGGTGACAATATCAGGGGAAATCCTTGGAAGGAATCGCCCGCTATGGCGGACCGGAAACTAAAATATTGGGGTTGGGGCTACGAGGACTCCGGCCTCGATGCGGACCAGACGAAGACCCTGCTTGAAACTTTTGCCGAGGTATTTGGCATAAACCCGGCCAATGACGGTGCGTTCCCGGCGCTCGACGCGATCGATCTGCCGGCGGCGCGCCTGGAGGCGCCGGCGAAGTTCTACGGCGTGTGCACCAGCGACACTCATGATCGTGTGGTGCATGCATTCGGCCAGTCCCAGCCGGACTCGATCCGCATCTTCCGGGGTGACTTCGCCCATGCGCCTGACATCATCGCCTACCCGGAGAGTTCCGAGGACATCCAGGAGATATACGATTGGGCTGGCGACAAGGGCGCTGCGGTGATCCCTTGGGGCGCGGGTTCGTCCGTGGTCGGCGGGGTCACCAGCGACGTCGGCTCCGGCTATAACGGTGTGATTTCCGTCGACATGGGGCGCATGAACAAGGTGCTTGAGGTCGACGAGGTGTCCCGTGCGGCGCGGATTCAGGGCGGCGCCCGGGGGCCCGAGCTGGAGGCCCAGCTCAAGCCCCACGGCTTGACGCTGCGCCATTTCCCCCAGTCCTTCGAACACTCGACCTTCGGCGGCTGGGTCGCGACCCGCTCGGGTGGCCATTTCGCCACCCTCTACACCCATATCGACGATTTGGTGGAGAGCACCACGACCGTGACCCCGGTCGGAGACATTGTCTCCCGGCGTCTGCCGGGGTCCGGCGCAGGTCCGAGCCCCGACCGCTTCATGATCGGATCGGAGGGCGCTCTCGGAATCATCACAGAGGGCTGGGCCCGGCTCCAGGGCCGGCCGACCTTCAAGGCGACGGCCGGGTTCCGGTTCGCCGATTTCTTCGACGCCGCGCGCGCTGTGCGCGCGGTCTCCCAGGCCGGACTGTTCCCGGCCAACCTGCGCATCGTCGACGGGGTCGAGCTGCAGGTGAACGGAGCGGGCGACGGGTCCTTCACGCTGATGGTGGTGTCGTTCGAATCCGCCAATCACCCGGTGGACACCTGGATGGCACTGGCCGAGGAATGTTGCCTGGACCATGGCGGCACGATCGATGTGGAATGGCGCGACAATCCCGAAGCCCATCTGCAGGGCGCGGTGGGTGCGTGGCGGACAGCCTTTATTCGTATGCCCTACAATCGGGAACAGTTGACCCCGCGGGGAATCCTATCCGACACCTTCGAGACCGCGATCACCTGGGACAGGTTTGAGGAATTCTACAACGCGATCAAGGAAGCGACGGCGACTGCGCTGCGCGAGGTGACGGGAAAGGAGGGCGCGGTGTCGTGCCGCTTCAGCCACGTCTATCCGGACGGCCCGGCGCCCTATTTTGCTTTCCACGGACAGGCCAACCCGGATGCCATGCTGGAGCAGTGGCAGACGATCAAGGATGTGGCGTCGGATGCACTTATCGCCAACGGCGGCACCATCACCCACCACCACGCCGTCGGGCGCGATCATCAAAAATGGTACGAACAGCAGCGCCCTGGCCTGTTCGGCGACGTGTTAGCCGATGCCAAGAAGCGGCTCGACCCGGCGAACATCCTCAACCCGGGCGTGATTGCAAGGTAGGCTTTCTTGGAATATCGCATTAGTAGCTCGTCAGGCTCATGACATGAAGGTCGTAGGTTCAAATCCTACCCCCGCAACCAAAAATTAACCCGTAAAGTCAATGACTTACGGGTTTTTTGTTGTCTGGTCGCATCTCGCTATTTCTCATTATGGTCCAATATTGCCGCTTTCATTGCCGCTTTATTCGGATGCTTGGCATTGAAAAATTCACAGTGTTTAATGCCACCATGTCCGCCACTCTCGCCAACGTCACCGCCAACAACTATCGCCTCATGGCGATCCGCGACGAGTGCGCCTGGACGGTTGAATTAGATATAGGTGCGTGGCTGGAGCCATCTACTTCATATGTTTAGCCAAAAATGCGGTAACGTCACTGAAGTGATCTTTTCGTACTTGCCAGAACCATTTGTGATCTCCGGGATAATCTGATTTACGGACGAAAGTCTTGCCAAGTTTATTCATATTAGGGGTCAGTCTGCGCTCAGTAACCCTGCGAATAGAACGGTTGTCATCAGTGCCGACAGTCAACATAACGGGCATTTTTAAGCGCTGTAAATTGGGTCTACGGGCTGCGGCTTTCAATTGTCTTTTACCCGCATCCCGAATTGTGGCCGGAGACATGAGGACTACAGTTTTCAAACCGGCACCTTCAATGGCTGACCAAAGCGTTACCAAGCCACCTTCCGAAAATCCTATTGCGCCAATTCGTGACGGGTCAACTTTGTTATGGCGTTTCAAATAGCCGATGGCCGCTTTGACTATTTTTACGCCGCCACTGATAGCGGCTTCGTAATCCTCGTTGGTGAGGTGTTCTCTGACCGGCGCAAAGCCAACATACCCTGCTTCAGCGATGGCCTCCACGTAGCCGATCATATCGTATCCTCGCTCCGTCGCTGTGCTGTATCCCTTTTCACGAACAATCCCACCATGATTGTAGATGACCGCAGGGTGTGGACCGGTTCCCTTAGGTAGTGCTATGAGGGCTTTGACGTCATCGTCACCGACCTGAAAACCCACCCAATTGGTCTCTGCCTGAACACTAAAGGATAAGAAATGCGTGATTAGGGCGAGAGCCATGAAAAGCTTAAAATTCGGCACCGGTTGTCCTCCCCATATTTTAATTTAAGAGGCTGCTGAAAAACTATTTTTGCGGGTCTTCGACGGGAGATAATTCCCTAAAACTCATATCATGATAGAAGAAAATCAATGTCGTTTGCTACTATTGGATAATTTCCGGTCCGGAGGAGTTCACTTTGGGATTTTTTCAGCAGCCTCTAGAATTAAAGTCATATTACACTGTAACATTACTTTGAAGTTCAAATAACATAGATGAGTGTCGGCTGGGCACCCATACAGAAAGGTGGATAAGATGTCAAAAATCAAAATTGGCTTATTTCTAAGTTTCTATTTCATGTTTATAGTTAGTCCAATTCCAGCAAATTCCTTTTCTCATAAAGATGAGTTACAGGAAAAGCTGAGGTCCCTTGGAATGGGCAAGGCTGCAAAAAAGTGGAGATGTATTCCTCAAATTAAAAATGTGTGTAGTCCTGGGGGATGCAAACAGATAGTCTCTGACGTGCGAATGGAAATTTTTTTCAGGAAGGGATCAATTCGCAGATGCTTTAAAGGAGATTGTAAGGCCTATCCATTTAAATTCAATATGTCTGGTGCATATTCGACAGTTAGCTATGGTCCAGCAGCATTTTTGAAGGCAGGAAATCCTGAGTTCCTTTTTCTTAAATCATTGACCAAAAACTATGATGAGCAGCTAAAAAAAGGGTGGCCCTTTGTCGATATTGCCTCAAGGGGAACTACTCTTCTTGTTTCGCACGGATATTGTCGCCCAATTATGTAATCTCAAATTCTAAACTTTCGGTGTAACTGGAGCCCCGGTTCCGCATGATCGGTGAATTCCTCTCCCTTTTGGATGTGAGAAGCCTCCTTCCTGTTTGGTGCGGCCTTTTCGCGGCCGCCCTGCTTTCCATGCTGGCTACCATAGCCCAGGCCAAACCGCTGGCAGAAGATCACCGCTATCCCCGCTTGTGTACCCGCACCGCCACT
>NYYB01000056.1 GCA_002685755.1 Nitrospinota bacterium | reverse complement strand
CCACGTGTTCGATCATGGTCTTCATTTCATTCACCTCTCTTTTGGGGCCTCACTCTTCGTAGGCCCTGACGATCTCGACCCCGGCCCCGGGCTCCGGCCCGGTCCGGCCCTCGGCCACCGCCCGGACGGCGTCGATGATGCTCTGGTAGCCCGTGCACCGGCAAAGGTTCCCCGTCAGCCAGTGCTTGATCTCTTCCTCGCTCGGGTCGGGGTTCTCGCAGAGCAGCGCGTGCGCCGAGACGATCATCCCCGGCGTGCAGTAGCCGCACTGGGTCGCGCCGTGGCGCGCGAAACTCTCCTGAAGCGGGTGAAGACCCTCCTCGAGGCTCCCCAGGCCCTCGATCGTGGTGACATCGGTCCCCGAAGCGCGCACCGCCAGCGTCAGGCAAGCACTCACCAGGCGGCCGTTCAAGAGTACGCTGCAACTCCCGCACACCCCCTGGTCGCAGGCCCGCTTCGTGCCCATCATCGAGAGGTCCTCGCGCAGAACGTCAACCAGGTAGCGGCCCGGAGGGACCGCCACCTCGACCGACTCGCCGTTCAGCGTGAACGATACGACCCTCTTCCCGGGCTGAGCCATTGGCACAAACCTCCCCGAAAATCATTCATCGACGCGGCCCCCGCCGAGGCGGGCGCCCCGGAAACCGGGGGATACAAAGAAATTTATAGCACGGGCGCAGGCAGGCCGCATCCGGGCCCACGACCCGCTAAAGCTTGTGCAACTCGGGAAGGAGTTCGCCCGAGATCAACCGCATGCTGTGGAGCGCGGTCGAGAGCGGCATGCCAGCCCAGTGGGTCCGGACGACGAGATGGTTCACCCCGACCCGCTCCCAGTAGGGTCTGAGCTGCTCATAGCACTCCTCGGGCGAGCCGAGAATAAAGCGGTCCTTCAAAAGCTCGTCGAAGGCCAGATCGAAACTCTCCTCCTCGGGCATGGCCTCGTCCTGTCCCCATTTAAAGTAATCCTTGTACTTCCCGCTGAGATAGGGGCCGCACATCTCAAGCGCCTCGCGGCGGTCCCGGGCGCAGAAAACCTCCTTGATGATGGGAAGCTCCTTCGGAAACGGCCTGCCGCATCGCTCAAGCTCGGCCTTGTAGAGGCCGATCTGACGCAGGTTCGTCGCCGTCGTCGAATGCGGGCTGACGAACCAGGCGTCCCCCAGCCGGGCGGCCCGCTCGACGGCCCCATCGTTGTTCGCAGCGATCCAGATTGGAGGCCCCGGCTTCTGGACGGGCCGGATGTTCATGGTCACGCCTTCGAGCTTGCAGACCTCGCTCTCGTAGGTGATGTTCTCCTCGGTCCAGAGCCGCTGGACGAGTTCCAGGCACTCCTCGAACCGGGCGACGCGCTTTCCTCTGGGCACCTGAAAGGCGTCGAACTCCACCTCCCGGTAGCCGAGGCCCACCCCGAAGATGAAATTCCCCCGGGCGATGACGTCGAGGGTCGCCACCGTCTCGGCGACGTAGACCGGGTTGTGCAGGTTGATGAGCAGGATGCCCAGTCCGATGGTCATGTCCCCCGCCTCGGCGGCGAGCCGCGCCAGGAACGGGACAATCTGGAGCTGCTTGTTATTTCCCTCGTTCAGGTAGTGCTGGCCGGTGAAAAGCGAGTCCCAGCCGCTGTCCCGCGCGTGGCGGACCATGACGTAGTGCTCCTCGAGCGCGCTTACCATGTCCGTTTCGAGATACTGCTGGTTCGTGAAAAACAGGCCGACCTTCACCGGGGCGCCCTCCTATTTTTTCTTTGGGATGCCTCCATTGGGATGCAGGGTTGAAAACCAGCCTATCCGGCGAGGGCCCGCCTGACAAGAAGGAGCCGGGAGAAAGGGCGTTTTCGGCATCCATCTGCCGAACCAGATGAGCCCCGGCCGGGCGGAATGGCTCACAGGCAAAGGTTTTTCGGTTCACGAGTGGGACAGCAACAGCCTGAAATCCTATATCATCACAGCCGTCCAAAAGTCACTGACAAAGGCCTCATAGGCCGCGGGGCGGCCTCCTTCACAGGGGACCGGTCCGCCCTCCTCAGTCCGCTTTTCAAGCCCCGCTCCGGGGCGGCTCCAATGACCCCAACACCCAAGCAGGAACGGCGCGCCCTCGATCACACCAGCCGATAGACGCCCGGATGCTCCTCGGGGAAATTCCGGAGGATTTCGTTATCGTGGCCGGGGAAGATGAGGGTGGGTTTATCGGCGAGCGCTTTCACCGTGTCGAAAGCCGAGAGGCAGTCGTCCACATGGACGTGGATGCCCGGCGGTATCATCGATTCGAGGCTCCGGAAGACATAGGCGGCGTCGGCGGCGAGAACGGCCCAGCCCTCCCCGGTGCGGACTCGGACGATCTGAAGACCCGGGGTGTGACCCCCGACGGGATGGACGGTGACGCCGGGGGCGATCTCGGCCTCTCCGTCGAGCAGATGGAGGCGTCCCTCGCTCTCGAGCCCGGCGGCGTCTTCAAGATCGGTGATGAAATAGCGCAGGAAATGATAGTCGCTCTCGGGAGCGCGCCAGAACTCGAGCTCCCGCCGCTGGAGGTGAAACTCGGCGCCCAGGTAGAGGCGGGAGGCCGCGAAATGATCCCAATGCAGGTGAGTGAGGATCACCCGGCTCACGTCGGCGGGCGCGAGGCCGAAGGGCGACAGAAGGTCACGCGGCCGGCGGTAGTCCTCGAATCCGATATAGCGCGACTTGTGGTCGTCCTCGAGGAACCCGGTGTCCACGAGGATGGGCTCGCCCTCCCCGGGCACGAGGACCCAGAAAAAGTAGGGAACCCGGGTGAGGTGGCCCGGGTTGGTTAAATAAAGGAGAGTCGAGACGTCGCCCTCCCTCCAGCCCTGGCACAGCGCGTAGATCGCATAGGTGGTCGAACTCAACGGCCGCTCCTCCATGGAAGTCATTTGATATTGTGACCTTAATTATTTTTAATCCCCGCCCCCGGGAGGATTATTCCTTGCCCAGCCTGTTCATCTATGTAATTATATTACAAACGTTTGCATGATATCTCCCCCTGATTGAGACGGGGAATTATTTTGGAATCGATTTCCGTAGCTGTTTTCTTCCCTTTCGCGGTAGCCGTCGCGGTTCCCTACTTCGCCAACCGACACAGATCCATTGCGGCCTGGATGGCTATGCTCGCCCCCGTGGTGAGCCTCTGGGCGCTCGTCCTCCTGTACGGGGAATGGTCGGCGGCGGGCCGGGGGGCGCTCCTCTATTCCTTCTCCTGGGTTCCCTCGGCGGGCCTGGACGTATCCTTCCTGGTCGATGGCCTCAGCATCATGTGGGGCTTCCTCGTCGCCGGCGTCGCCTTCCTCATCGTCCTCTATTCGAACTTCTATCTCCACGAACACGAGGACCTGGGGCGCTACTACGGCTGGCTCATCGCCTTCATGGGCTCGATGATGGGGGTGGTGTTCGCCGACCATCTGCTCACTCTCTTTATCTCCTGGGAGCTGACCAGCGTCACCTCCTTTTTTCTGATCGGTTTCTGGAGCGATCGCGAGGCCGCCCTCTACGGCTCCCAAAAGGCGCTGCTCATCACCGGCGGCGGCGGGCTGGCGATGCTCGCGGGTTTTCTCCTTCTGGGCCAGGCGACCGGGGAATGGCACCTCTCGAAGCTGATCGCCATGAGCGGGGTAGCGGGCAAGGTCTCGCTCGCCGCCTTCGTGCTCATCATCCTGGGCGCGGCCACCAAGAGCGCCCAGTGGCCTTTCCACATTTGGCTGCCCAACGCGATGGAGGCTCCGACGCCCATCAGCGCGTTTCTCCACTCGGCCACCATGGTGAAGGCGGGAATCTACCTTCTATCGCGCTTTTATCCCATCCTCGGGGAGCATCCGGCCTGGGGATACATCGTCATCGGACTCGGGATGACGACCATGATCGCGGGCGGGCTGTTGTCGCTGCGCGCCTACGACCTCAAGGCAATCCTGGCCTACGGGACGATCAGCCAGCTCGGCCTGATCGTCACCTTCCTGGGCTACGGGGGCCAGGAGGCCATCATCGGGAGCACCCTCCATCTTTATAACCACGCGGCGGCGAAGGCGGCCATGTTCATGATCGTGGGGATCATCGACCACGAGACGGGAACGCGCGACGTCAGGCTGCTCGACCATCTGGCCCGGAGGATGCCGCGCGCTCATATTCTCGCCGTGCTGGCGGCGATCAGCCTCATCGGGGTTCCGCCGATGGGCGGATTCCTCACCAAGGAGATGCTCTACGGCGTGAGCATCCATCCCGGCGGGCCGGGAGAGTGGGCCGCCTTCTGGCCCTGGCTCACCCTCGCCGCGGGGATTATCACCGCCCTCTACCATCTGCGCTTCCTGGGCGCTCCTTTCTGGACCCCGGCCGAGGGAACATCCCCCAAGCCGGGCCACGATCCCTCCACCGGCTTCCTCGCGGCTCCGGCCATTCTCGTGGCCCTGGCGATTGCCTTCGGCGTCGCGCCCGGCCTGATCGAGGGCACTTTCGTGGCCCCCGCCGCGGAGGCCACGCTGGGCGGCGGCGGCCACCTCGAATTCCACCTCGCCCTCTGGCACGGCGTAAATCAGCCGCTCGTCATGTCCATCATCACGGTGGCGGCCGCAGGTTTTCTTTACTGGAAACTCGATTGGGTGTCGGGCATCCTAGACGCCGTGGCGGAAATGTGGAAAAAGGGCCCCGGGCCGAACAAGGCCTACGATGGGGCGATCTTCATCCTCAAGGAGCGCACCTGGCCCCTGCTTTTATCGCTCCAGGACGGCAACCTCCGCCGCTATCTGCGCTGGTCGATGACGGTGCCCGCCCTCTTGCTCCTCGCCGCCGCCCTGTGGTTGGACTGGGGCGAGGGCATCTGGCCCGCGTTTAGCGGGGCGACGTTCATCGGCGCCTCGGTTTGCATCCTGATCTCGATCTCGGCGCTGGCCACCGCCCTGTTTCCGGGCCGGCTCCCGGCCATCCTGGCGCTGGGGACGGCGGGTTATGCCATCGCTAGCCTCTATGTCGTCCTGAAGGCGCCCGATCTGGCCCTTACCCAGATCATGATCGAGTCCGCCTCGATCATTCTTTTCCTGCTGGCCTTCTGGTTCCTCCCCGAAATCAAAATCATCCCCAAACCCCTCAGCCGCCGAGCGCGCGACTGGGGAATCGCCATCTTCCTGGGCGCTTCGTCCGCCGCGGGCATGGCGCTCGCCATGAACTCCCATAACCTCAGAACCATCGCCGACTACTTCTTTCTCACGAGCAAACCCATCGCCGGGTTCCAGAACGTGGTCAACGCCATCATCGTGGACTACCGGGGCTACGACACCCTGGGGGAGATCACCGTATTGGTGATTTCCGGGGTCGCCATCCACGCGATGCTCCGCATCGTGGGCACGATGCAGGACGAAGGGGAGGGCCACTAGATGCGCTCGCTCATCCTTAGAACGATTGCGCCGATCGTGTTGCACCTGACGCTGATCTTCTCGCTATTTCTCCTGCTCTACGGGCACAACCAGCCGGGCGGTGGCTTTATCGCCGGCCTCATGACGGCGGTGGGAATTGTTCTTCAGTGGGTCACCTTCGACGCCGACGACGGGTGGCACCGCTACAACTGGCCCTGGGACCGCATCTTCTCCTACGGCCTGGCCCTTTCGGCCTGCGTCGGCTTGTTCGGGCTTCTTTCGGGATACTTCCTCAAGGGCTCGGCCTACGAGTTCAACCTTCCGTTCATCGGCGAGGTCGAGGTGTTGACGGCGTTTTTCTTCGACGTCGGCGTCTACGCGGTGGTGGTCGCCGTGTTGCTGTCGATCCTGACGACCTTCTGCGACCGCCGCGCGGTCATCCGGGGAGCCCCGAAATGATCTGGTTCCTTTCGATCACGATCGGCGTCCTGGTGACGGCGGGAGCCTACCTGGCGATGCAGCGCCGGTTGATCCAGATGGTGCTGGGATTCTCGCTGCTGAGCCACGCCACCAATCTGATGATCGTCGCCTCGGGATGGGTGGGAGACGGTTTCTCGCCCATCCTGCGCTCCTACAAGGCCCCGGACCCTGCCACCTATGTGGACCCCCTGCCGCAGGCGATGGTCCTGACCGCCATCGTGATCAGCTTCGCGGTAACGGCCTTTCTTCTCGTGATTGCCCTGATGGCTTACCGCAGTTTCGAGACCGACGACATCGACGAAATGCGGAGGCTCAAAGGATGAACTTGTTCCTCCCGGTCCCGGTGCTGCTCCCGCTGGTCACAGCGATCGCCTTGTTCCTGGTCCGCCACCACCAGAAAATCCAGGAGCGCCTCAGCAACGCCTCGCTGGCGGTCAACCTCGCCTTCGCGCTCTCGCTCCTCTCCGCCACGGCCGGGGGAAATATTTTCATTCACCGGATGGGAATGTGGCCCTTCCCCTTCGGAATCATCCTCGCCGCGGACCGCCTGACGGGGACGATGGTCGTCCTCGCGGCGGCCATCGTGGCCGCCTGCACCTTGTTCGCCCAGGGATATCTGTCCACGAACCAGCGCCGCGAGGTGTTCCACCCGCTCATTCACTTCCAGCTCATGGGCATCCAGGGTGCGTTCATGACGGGCGACCTGTTCAACCTTTTCGTTTTCTTCGAGGTCATGCTCATCTCGACTTACGCGCTCCTCGCCTTTTACTACAACCTCGACCAGCTCGAGGTGGCCCTCAAATACACTTTCCTCAATCTTGTCGCCTCGGCGATGTTCCTCGTGGGCATATCGTTTCTCTACGCACAGGTGGGCACCGTCAACATGGCCGATCTGTCGGTGAAAATCCGGGAGCTGGGCCCTCAACCGCTCATGGTGGTGACGGCGTTCATCTTTTTGTTCGTCTTCTCGATGAAGGCGGCGCTGTTCCCGATGCACCTGTGGCTGCCCTCGGCCCACTCGATTTCACCCACCCATATCGGCGCGGTTCTCGCCGGGGTCCTCGTCAAGGTGGGCATCTACAGCATCATCCGGTGCGCGTGGCTGATCTTTCCGGGTCCGTTCAAAGTCCTTCAGCCCATGATCATGACGATCGCGCTGGTGACGATCGTCTGGGGCGCGCTGGGGACGCTTCCGCAGCGGAGCCTCAAACGGATTCTGGCCTACTCGACTATCAACCAGCTCGGCTACATCGCCTTCGGCGTCGCGCTCCTCTCGCCCCTGGGGATGACGGCCGCGATTTTCTACATCGTCAGCCACGCCTTCCTCAAAAGCTCGATGCTCCTGGGAGCGGGACTGAACCAGAAGTTGACGGGCACCGTCGATCTCGACGAGATGGGCGGGATGATGGCGAAAGCGCCCTACGCGAGCGCGCTCATGCTAGTGGGTTTCCTCTCCCTGGCCGGGATTCCGCCGCTGAGCGGTTTTTTCTCGAAATTATTCTTGCTCCAGGCGGGGTTCACCCAGGGGGCCTATCTGGCGACCGGGCTGGCGCTTCTGATGGGCGTCATCTCGCTTTACTACAACTTCACCACCTATCAGCGGATGGCCTGGGGAACGGGCGGGAACGAGGCCCGCGAAGCGCCGGCGACCATGTATTCGTCGGTCAGCTTCCTGGCCTCGTTCGCGGTGATTTTCGGCATCGGCGCCGCCTGGCTCTACGAGTGGTCTCATCTGGTCGCCAGTCAGATCACACGGCCCGAGCTATACATCAACGCCATGCGGAACGCGCTTTAGACGGACGCAAGGAGGAATCTTTCTATGCCGCTTGCCACCCTCGCCTTGAGCATTTCGGTCATCTGGCTCCTGCTCAAGGGCGACGGTTCGCCGGGTAATTTCTTCGTCGGGCTGATTTTGGCGATGATTCTGATTTATTTCCTCCGCCGGACCTATCACCAGGAGCGCTCGTTCCGCCGGGTGGGGGATATCGCTCACTTTCTCATCAATTTCACGCGCGAGTTGATCGTGGCGAATATTCAGGTCCTCAAGATCGCTCTCTCCCCGCGCATCAACATCCGCCCCGGCATCATCGCCTTCAAGACCGAGTGCAAGACGCCGCTGGGAATCACCCTCCTCGCCAACTCGATCACCCTGACGCCGGGGACCCTCAGCGTGGACATCTCCGAGGACCAGACCACCATTTTCATTCACACGCTCGACATCGAGAATCCCGACCAGGTGCGCGACGGCATCCGGCGGGGCCTCGAGGAGCCCGTGAAGGGGGCCTGCGAGTGATACAGGGCGCCGTCCAGATTGCGCTGGTGATGCTCATCGCCTCGACCGCGCTGAGTTTTTACCGGCTGGCGAAAGGTCCCACCACCCCGGACCGGATCATCGCCGCCGACAATATCGCCACCAACCTCACCGGGATTCTCGCCCTGTTCGCGATTCAGACCGGAGAAAAACTAATCATCATCGCTGTGGTCGCCCTAACGATTCTCAGCTTCGTCGCGACGGCGGTGCTCGCCAAGTTCCTCGAGAGGGGGAAAATCATTGAGTGATTTCGTCGCCTCCGCCGTTATCCTGGTTGGCGCGTTTTTCATGTTCGTCGCCAGCCTGAGCCTCGTGCGCTTTCCCGACCTCTACACCCGCATGCACGGCGCGACGAAGGCCACCACCTTCGGCATGGGCGGAATCTTGATAGCGACGGCCCTGGCTTTCGGCACCACGGACGTGGCGGCTCAGTCCATGTTGGCGCTCGTATTCTTGTTCCTGACGGCGCCGGTGTCCGGTCACCTGATCTCGCGCGCCGCCTACCGCAATGGGCCCAATCTCACCCCAATCACGACGGTGGACGACTACGGCCCCTACCTGGACGCCGAAAAAGCGGCCGACGAGAAAAAAGCCGAAGAGGAAAGCGAGGGCGCCGAGGAAGGAGAGGCGCCCAGCCATCCCTCGGCGGGCCCGCTCCCCTG
>NYYB01000055.1 GCA_002685755.1 Nitrospinota bacterium | reverse complement strand
CTGTCGCCGGGCTTCATGGAAAATGCAGGGAACGCTGCATCGTCGAGCCCCCGGGAGAGGAGCATGACCTTGATCGCTCCCCCGAGGCCGCCCGGATCGAGCAGCCCCATCGCCCCCCGGCGGTCTCCTGCGGCTTCGGTTTCGCTCCCCCCCCCTTTTTCGATGGCTTCGGAAATTCCTGCGCCCAACAGGAAATGGGTCTGGTCGGTGAACCCGGCCAGGGCGAGGCCTCCGGCTTCGGCGGCTCTCAGGATTGACGTGAAATCGACGTGGGCGGTCAGGTCGGTCTCGCCGGGGTTTTCGAGAGGCTCGTCTATAAGGGTATGGTCCCGGTAGCCGCGGATCGTCCCCTCTCTCCTCGATGGGTGATAAAGCACCCGGCTCGAGAATCCGTAGTCGAACAGCAGCGCCCCGCCGCAGCGCAGGTTCCGGGAAACGGTTTCGGTCCATTCAAGGGCCGCGGGGCAAACCTCCGCCATCTGGCCGATCTCAAGCTCGATGCCAAGATCTATGAGCCAGCCTCCGAGTTTTTCGTCCGAAAGGGGGCCCTCGCACATAGAGAGTTTCCCGTCCCGAAGCTCGACATATCGCTCGGCGAGGCCTTCCCCGGCTTGAACGAGGATGTGAACCGGAAGGGCATCAAGATATTCATGGGCGATGACAAGACCATCGAACTGGCCGGGAGGGTTGAAGTTTTCGGGGGCTTCCAGGCGAGCCCCGGGGAGGCCGGGAGCCCCTTTCATCCAGCGCGAAAGTCGCTCCCGCATCCGGTCCGAGGCGGAGGCGCTTTGCTCGATCAGGACATATTCGAGCGCGCCGGAGAGGGTGTCCGGGCAGTTGGCCTCGATTTCCTCCAGTAAATCATGAGCCAGCCATCCTTCGCCGGGCCCGAATTCGTATACGGAAAAAGGAGCCGGGCGGTCCATGGCGCTCCATATCTCCTCGGCCTGCCGAGCGAGCATCCGTCCTAACCAGGGGCTTTGGTGGGGGCTGGTTTTAAAATCGCCGCCCCGCCCGACTCGGGGCGAGGGTTGGCGGTAGTAGCCGCCCTCGGGGTGGTAGAGGGAAAGCTCCATGAACCGCTTGAATGGAATCGGCCCGCTCCGGAGTTCGGCTTCGAGCGCCTGGGCCAGGGCGGGGTGTGCGCAAATTTTCATGTCCGCTATTATAAGGTGTGTTGACGCGAGGTGGGGCCTCCCCGGGCCCGGCTCATCTTGATTCCCTCTGTCGCGCCTTCTATGCTGGCGCCGGATAGGATTTTCTCCGGGAATAACGCGCCTCTCCTTTAAGAGCCCACGGCGCCGAAAGGGTAAAGGATGCTGGTTACAGTCAAATGCTTTGCTTGGGCGCGGGAAGTGACGGGCGGTGATGAAGTCGAACTCGAAGTCCCCGATTCGGGAACGGTGAGGGACCTGCGCGAGTCGCTGGGCAAGAAATTTCCCGCCTTCGCCGAGAGAATGGAGTCCATCGCGGTTTCGGTCAATCAGGAGTTCGCCGGAGACTCACAAGGGGTCTCGGTCGGGGACGAGCTTGCCCTGATTCCCCCGATCAGCGGAGGGGTGTCGTGATCTGCCGAATCGTCGAGACGCCGGTCGATATGGACACCCTCATCGGGGATGTCGCCGAGGACGACATCGGCGGCGTATGCACTTTCATCGGGCTCGTTCGGAACCACAGCCGGGGCCAGAGGGTCACCCACCTGGAGTATCACGCCTACCCCGAAATGTCGGAGAAAAAGATGCGGCAGGTGATTGAGGAGATCTCCGAGCGCTTCGGGGTGGATCGAATCGCAATGGAGCACCGGATCGGTACCCTCCAGATTGGCGAGATCGCCGTGGGAATCGCGGCTGCCTCAGCCCACAGGGACGCCTCCTTTAAGGCCTGCCGCTACGCCATCGACCGGATCAAGCAAATTGTCCCGATTTGGAAGAAGGAATTCGGCGAGGACGGTGCGGTCTGGGTGGAGGAATGCTCGGTGGACGCCGAAACTGCTTGAAAAATATCTCCTAATAAATCTTTGACTTCTAAGAAAATCCGGGTAATATACTAGGAAATCGGACACGGAGAGTTGCTTGAACGTTTGTGATGCACCTCGGCGTGGGGTTTTTGTATTTGGAGAAATGCCCCCGAGACGCAAAGAAAATTTTTGGACTAACGTGGTTTAACGATGTGAATCCATGATTTTCATGTCGTCGGTATTACCTTTAAGTTCTAAACAGATGGATAGGAGGGTTCCTAGATGAAGCGCAGCTTAGTTTTGAGTCTCGTTGCAGTGTTTGCCATCTCGCTTTTGTGGACCGCCAAGTCCCGGGCCGCGGGAGAGGTGTCCGTGGGCGTTGCCATATCGCAGACGGGCCGCTATGCCGAGCCCGCAGGACGGTTTGTCAACTCTTGGAAAATGTACGTGGATCAGACAAACGCCAAGGGCGGCTGGCTTGGCAAGAAGATTAATCTCACGATGCTGGACGATAAATCCGACAAGCAGCAGAGCATCAAGCTCTTCGAGAAGATGATCACCCAGGACAAGGTCAACTTCACGATGGGCCCCTACTCCTCGGGCATCACCGACGCCGTTGCGAACATCCTCGAGCGCTACAAGTACCCGACCATGGCTCCGGGCGCCTCTTCGGGCGTTATCTGGCAGAAGGGCCGCAAATATCTCTTCAACATCATCGCCGTCGCCCAAGACTACCAGAAGGGCGCGCTTCATATCGCCAAGGACATCGGCGTCAAGCGCATCGCCGTCGTGGGCGAGGACAGCCTCTTTCCGCGCCAGACCACCGAAGGCGTGAAGGCCTGGGCGAAAAAACTCGGACTGAAGATAGTTCTCGAGGAGAGCTATCCGAGGAAGCAGCAGGACTTCACCGCTCTTCTCACGAAGATCAAGTCCCGCCGGGCCGAGGCGCTTATCTCGAACAGCTACTTCGCGGACGCTACCGCTCAAATACGCGGCCTGCGAGAGCTCAACATCAACCTGAAAATTTTTGCCGGGACCGTCGGCCCCGCGCTGCCGAAGTTCGCCAAGTCGCTCGGGAGCACGGCCGAGTACGTCCTGGGCTTCAGCCAGTGGGAGCCCAAGCCGAAGATTCTCAAGCGGCCCGGAATGAGGGCGTACATCGCGGAATATCAGAAGCGCTACGGCGTGAAGCCCAATTACCATGCCGGACAGTCCTATGCCTGCTTCCAGGTCATGGGGGCGGCCGTCGAGAAGGCGGGCAGCATCGATCGCAACGCTGTCTGGAAGACCATGCGCACGTTCCGCACCACGACGGTCATCGGCCCCTGGAAGGTGAACGCGAACAACCTGAACAAGCACGAGGGTCTGACCTTCCAGATCCTCAACGGCCAGCGGAAAATCGTCTGGCCGGCCAAGCTGGCTGAAACGAAGTACAAGCTGCCGATGCCCGATTGGAAAAAGCGCCCGAGGAACTAGGGGGCGGAATTGACACTCTTCGTATCGGCAATAACTTGTTGCTGATCGCAGATTGCCGGGGCCGTGCTCGCGGCCCCGGCATTTTGTGAATTTCTCCTGCTTCCCGGTCCGCGGCTTCGGCCAAGGGGATTTGTCAGAAACATGGAAAAGGCTGAACGCAGAAGCGCATACATGCTGGCCGGGTTTCTTGTTATCGCCTACTCCCTGCCCTTCGCTATCGGTATCTACACCGAAAACGTGTTCTTTGATCGGCAATGGCTCGCCGACCTTGCGACCGTTGTTTTGAACGGGGTGATGCAGGGAGGCGTTTATGCGATGTTCGCCGTCGGTCTGACGATGATCTTCGGCGTCATGCGCATCATCAACGTGGCACACGGCGAAATGGTCATGCTGGGCGCCTACCTGAGCTGGATGTCGTTTTTCTGGCTCGGGTTCGATCCGCTTCTCGCCATGGTATTCACCCTGCCCATCGCCTTCGGTCTGGGGTGGATGATTCAGAAATTTCTTTTGAACGCCGTCGTCGGCGGTCCCGAGTTGACACCTCTCCTCATGACCTTCGGCCTTGGCCTCGCGATGATTTATGCCGTCGAGGCGGTTTTCACGACGGACTTCAAGTCGATCCCCTATGCTCCTGACTCATTCCAGTTGACAGAAACCATTGTGGTCGGAAAAAGCCGGTTAATCAGTTTCGTGATGGCCCTGGTGATTTCCGTTGGCGTTTTCATGTTTTTAAAGAAACACCGCATCGGCAAGGCCATCCGGGCCACATCCCAGAACGCCGACGTGGCGATGGTGTGCGGAATTAATATATACGGCATTTACATGGTCACATCGGGTATCAGCGCCGCCCTCGCCGTCGCGGGTGGGGTGCTGGTTTCGATACAATTCGGTTTCAACCCCGAGACCGGAATTATTTATACTCTCCAGGCTTTCGCAATCATCGTTCTTGGCGGCCGCGGCCACTACATCGGAGCGATGATCGGTGGAGTCATGCTGGCCGTCATGGAAAGCCTCATATCTTTCATGCTTCCGAACGGAACGGCGCTGGTTGAAATCGCCGCTTACGGCCTGATGATATTCGTCCTGTTGATTCGTCCCCGGGGCCTGATGGGTCCGAAGACGGATTAAATGCGGAGATAATTGTGAGCACGCGGGATAATTGGCGCAATCTTGGATTTCTGGCCGGTTGGGTGGTGCTGCTTTTGTTTGTCCCGCCGACTTTTTCCATCTATATTCGCTCGTTTTTCATGTTCTTGATGATGTATGTGATCCTCTCCCTGAGCTGGAACATCATCAGCGGATATACGGGCTATATCTCGTTTGGACACGTCGTCTTCTACGGGATAGGCACCTATGCCACCGCGATTCTGGTGGTGGACTACGGGTGGCACTGGATAATGGCCGTCGCCGCCTCAGGTTTGGTGGGGGCCATATTCGCCATCTTGATCGGATATCCGGTCCTCAGGCTAAAGGGCCCCTACTTCGCCATCGCCATGCTCGGCGCCGCCGAGGGAACCCGGGTCATTGCCATTAACTGGGTGAGCCTGACCCACGGTGCCGACGGCATCGCCTATCCCAACATCGAGAATTCGTTTGAGACCTATATCGCGATGCTCGTTTTGATGGTAATCGCCGTTATCGTCGCCTATTGGGTGGGTCATTCGAGATTCGGCATCCGGCTCAACGCCATCCGCGAGGATGAAATCGCCGCCGAATCTCTGGGGGTCAACACCACTTTCTATAAAATGGCGGCCCTGGTCCTATCGGCGATTTTTCCGGCTATGGCTGGCGGCATTCAGGGCTACAAAACACTTTATATCGAACCCGAATCGGAATTTTTCATCCTCATCACAATTTATATGAAACTCTTCGCGATGTTCGGCGGAAAGGGAACCGTCATTGGGCCGGTTCTCGGGGCGTTTATTCTATATTCCGTTCAGGAGTACACTTGGATTCGTTTTCCGACGGCTCATCTCATTACATTTGGCATTTTTATCATTCTCGTGGCGCGTTTCATGCCTCGCGGCCTGATCGGATTCGCCGTGGATCGCGGCTGGGCCCGAAAGGGAATGGTTCACTAGGATTTTTTTGGATAAAGGAAAAATGGCGGAAACAAACGAAATCGCACTCCAGGTAAAAGACCTGAAAAAACACTTCGGCGGAATCAAGGCCGTTGACGGGTGCAGCTTCGATCTGCCCAAGGGGAAAATTTCGGGTCTCATCGGCCCTAACGGTTCGGGGAAGACGACGATCTTCAACCTCATGACGGGAGTCCTTGGGGCGGACAGCGGCGAAGTGGTTTATCGGGGCGAAAATATCGTCAATCTGAGGCCCTACCAGGTATTCAACAAGGGAATCAGCCGGACCTTCCAGATTACGCGCATCTACCGCGAGATGACGGTTTTCGAGAACATGCTTTCGGCTTCGAGCATGCGCGTGCCCGAAAGCGAGGCGAGGGAGCAGGCCGAAAAGCTCATGGAGTTCGTCACCCTGACCCCGCTGCGGGGCGAATACGGGGGAAATCTCTCCTACGGGCAGCAGAAACTTCTCGAGTTCGCGCGCGCGTTGATGACCGATCCGGAAATCATCCTCCTCGACGAGCCGGCCGCCGGCGTCAACCGGACGCTCCTTCAAAACCTCCTGGCCCATATTCATCATCTTCAGGAGGAGGAGGGGAAGACCATTCTGATCATTGAGCATGATATGAATGTAATTATGAACCATTGTGAAAAAATTTTCGTGATGGACTACGGGGTGAAGATTGCCGAGGGACTGCCCGATGAAATTCAGAATAACGAGTATGTTATCGAAGCCTATTTTGGACACAAATAAATGGCCTTGCTAGAGCTGAAAAATATCGATGCGGGCTACGGCCGGAGTCAGATCCTCTACGGCGTTTCCCTCGAAGTGATGGAAAAAGAGGTGGTCTGCGTCATCGGCCCGAACGGCGCGGGAAAATCGACCACTTTTAAAATCATCATGGGGTTCATCAACTACCTGGGCGGCGAAATCACCTTCAACGGAGCAAATATCGTGGGATTCCGGCCCGATCAGATACTCGGCAAGGGGCTGGGATACGTCCCCCAGGGGCGAATTGTGTTTAATCAAATGACCGTTCGCGAGAATCTCGATATGGGCGCCTACATCGAACGGGACAAGAAAAAGATTGAAGAAGCGATGGATTACGTTTTTACCCTCTTCCCCCGTCTCGCGGAGCGCCAGAAGCAGCTGGGTGGCACCATGAGCGGCGGGGAGCAGCAGATGCTGGCCATGGGCCGGGCGCTGATGACCCGCCCACAGATGATCATGATCGACGAGCCTTCGCTGGGCCTGAGCCCCCGGTTTGTGAGTGAGGTTTTTGAGTTGATACTGCGCCTCGCGGAGGAGGGGCTGACCATCATGGTGGTCGAGCAAAACGCCACCCGGGCCCTCGAAATTTCCGACCGCGGTTACGTCCTCGAGTTGGGCCGGAACCGATACGAGGGGACCGGGCAGGAACTCCTCAACAACCAGGATGTCCGAAGGATGTACCTCGGCGGCTGACGCGGCTATTCCCC
The DNA here is from genome assembly GCA_002685755.1 of Nitrospinota bacterium. Classification (GTDB taxonomy): domain Bacteria; phylum UBA8248; class UBA8248; order UBA8248; family UBA8248; genus UBA8248. The sequence goes on along the minus strand of NYYB01000055.1, from coordinate 5,562 downwards.
CCCCCGCCCATTAGGGTGGGTCCTCTTTTCTCCTGGATACTTCTAACTGTTTCGGATCGAATGCCTTTTCCCCTCCAGCGGGATTGGTGTATTGTTTGCCGCCGGGAGGATGGAGCGGTATGATTCGCGTTAAGATTTGCGGCGTAACGACAGCTGACGATGCTCGCTATGCCCTTGATTGCGGGGCGGATGCGCTGGGCATCAATTTCGTACCCGGGACGCCCAGGTGTCTCGACGAGGCGGCGGCCGCCGAAATAGTGGCGGAGTTGCCTCCGTTCGGGGTCCGGGTCGGCGTGTTCGTGGACGAAACCGCCCAGCGGGTGGAGTCGATCGCCCGGCGAGTTGGCTTGGACGCCGTGCAACTCCACGGGGAGGAAACCCCCGAGACCTGCGGCCGACTCATCGATCGCGGCCTGCGTGTCATTCGGGGCCTTCGCGTGCGGGGTGCGGAGACCATCGAGGAAGCCGCCCGCTACCCGGACTGCACCATACTTCTCGACGCTTTTGTAAAAGGCGAGCTCGGCGGCACGGGGAAGACCTTCGATTGGTCGCTAGCCCGCGAGCTGGCTTCGGGCCGCGAGGTGATTCTTTCGGGGGGGCTGAAGCCCGGAAACGTCGCCGAGGCCGTCCGGCAGGTCAACCCCTACGGGGTGGATTCGAGCAGCGGGATAGAAGGGCGGGTTCCGGGGCGAAAAGATCCGGCGCTCGTCAGGGAATTTATCGGGAACGCGCGGCTTGCGGCGGCTCATCAAGACTGATTGCGGAGAAGAGATGGAAAAGATTGCCGATAAGGGGCGCTTCGGGACTTTCGGGGGAAGATATGTCCCCGAAACCCTCATGCCGGCCCTCGAGGAACTAGATGCCGCCTATGAAGAGGTTCGCGAGGACCCCGTTTTCCATGAGGAGCTTGGCGAATTTCTGGAGAAATACGTCGGTCGCCCGACCCCGCTCTACCATGCCGCGCGGCTTTCCGAGGATCTGGGCTCGCTCAACATTTATCTCAAGCGCGAGGATCTTTGTCACACGGGCGCTCACAAGATCAACAACACCCTCGCCCAGGTCCTCCTGGCCAAGCGGCTTGGAAAAACACGCATCATCGCCGAAACCGGCGCGGGCCAGCACGGCGTCGCGACGGCCACGGCCGCCGCGCTCTTCGGGCTCGAGTGCGATGTCTATATGGGCGAGGAGGATGTCGACCGCCAGGCGCTCAACGTATTCCGGATGCACCTTTTGGGCGCCCGGGTGATTCCGGTGACCTCGGGCAGTTGCACCCTCAAGGACGCAACGAACGAAACCCTGCGGGACTGGACCGCCTCGGTCCGCACGACGCACTACATCATCGGTTCCGTCGTGGGACCCAATCCGTTTCCGCGCATGATTCGCGATTTCCAGTCGATCATCGGCCGCGAGGCGCGCGGCCAGATTCTCGAGGCCGAGGGACGGCTTCCCGACGCCTGCGTCGCCTGCGTGGGCGGCGGAAGCAACGCCATCGGTCTTTTTCATCCGTTCGTGGATGATGCCGGCGTCGAACTCATCGGTGTCGAGGCCGCTGGCCGCGGAATCGAGACCGGGGAGCACGGGGCCTCGCTCAACGCGGGGCGCGTGGGCGTGCTGCACGGGTGCCAGATGCATTTGCTCTACGACGACGACGGGCAGATCATACCCGCCCACTCGGTGTCGGCGGGGCTCGACTACCCCGGCGTCGGGCCGGAGCACTCCTATCTGAAGGACTCGGGCCGGGCACGGTATTACGCTATCGGGGATACGGACGCCCTGCGGGGATTCAAACGCCTTTCGCTCCTCGAGGGAATTATTCCGGCGCTCGAGAGCGCGCACGCCATCGCCTTCCTCGGCGTTCTGGCCGAGGAAGTCCGCCAGGCGGGCGAAACGAAAACAGTATTAGTGTGTCTCTCGGGCCGGGGAGACAAGGATGTCCAGCAGGCCGAGGGCCTGCTGCGCGAACTCTCGGACGAAGAGGCGGAGGGGTGATGCAAAGCTCGGGAAGATTCGAAGCGCTGTTCGAGCGCCTCTCCGCCGAGGGCCGCCCGGGTCTCTACCCCTTTCTCACGGCGGGGGACCCGAATCTGGACTTCACCCGGCGCCTGATTCCGGCACTGGCCGCCGCAGGAGCCGACGGGTTCGAGATCGGGGTACCGTTCAGCGATCCGCTCGCGGACGGGCCGACCATTCAGCGGGCGAGCATGCGCTCGCTCGAGGGCGGAACCACGCTTCGAAGAGTCATTGATCTGGTCGCCGGGGTGCGGGCCGAGACGCCCGACCCGCCAATGGTGCTGATGACCTACTATAATCCGATCATCGCGTTTGGGCTCAAGGAATTTTGCGCCGAGGCGGCCCGGGCCGGCGCGGACGCGGTCATCGTGCCCGACCTTCCGCCCGAGGAGGCCGGCGAACTCTTCGAGGCGATGGCCGAGGTGCCGCTCGAGCCGATTTTCATGCTTGCTCCGACGAGCACGGACGCGCGCATCGATCTCGTGAACCGATCGGGAGGCGGGTTTATCTACTATGTCGCGCAGATGGGGGTCACGGGCGCGAGGGACTCCCTGGCCTCCGACCTGGGGGGCGCCCTCGAGCGGATCAACAGGGTGAAGAACCGCCCGGTGGCGGTCGGCTTCGGCATCAAGACCCCGGAGCAGGCGGCCGAGGCGGGCGCGCTGGGCGACGGCGTGATCGTGGGCAGCGCCCTGATCGATGTCATGGAAAAAGAAGAAGAAGAAGAGGAGAAATTCGGGGCGGCATGCCGGTTCATCGAGTCTCTCAGAAGCGCGCTCGAAAAATCCAGGACAGCCACCTGATATTAATCTTCGCATCAACATCGGTTTCGCCGAATAGCTGAAGGAACGAGTCATGTCCGAAAGAACGCTTTACGATAAAATCTGGGACAGCCACATCGTTACCAGGCTCGATTCGGGGGAGTATCAGCTTTTCATCGGGCTGCACTTGATTCACGAGGTAACGACGCCCCAGGCCTTCGCCTCCTTGAAAGAGCACGGCTCGAAGGTCGCCTTTCCCGATAGGACCGTCGCCACGGCCGATCACATCACGCCCACGCTCTCTCAACTCAGGCCCTTTAAAGACGATCAGGCCGAGGCGATGATGTTGGCCCTCGAGCGAAATGTGGACGAGTTCGGAGTCCGCTTCCTGAACTGGGACTCGGGAATGCAGGGAATCGTCCACGTCATCGGCCCGGAGCTGGGGCTCTCTCAGCCGGGGATGACCATCGCCTGCGGCGACAGCCACACGAGCACCCACGGCGCGATGGGTTCCCTAGGCTTCGGCGTCGGGACGACCGAGGTGGGTTTTGTCCTCGAGACCCAGACCATCGTGCTCAACCGCCTCAAGGTTCACCGGGTAGCCGTTGACGGCGAACTTGGGCGCGGCGTTTTCGCCAAGGACGTGATTCTCAGAATCATTCACGATCTGGGTATCAAGGGCGGGCTCGGGTACGCCTACGAATACGCCGGCGAGGTCATCGAGAGCATGGCGATGGAGGATCGGATGACCGTCTGCAACATGAGCGTCGAGGGCGGGGCACGGATCGGCTACGTCAATCCCGACGAGACGACCTACGCCTATCTTGAGGGCCGGGAGTTCTCACCCAAGGGAGAGGATTTCGACCGCGCGAAGGAGTACTGGAAATCCATCGCCTCGGGGCCCGACGCCGTTTACGACCGGGAGACGGTGATTGACGGAAGAACTATCGAACCCATGGTGACGTGGGGGATAAATCCGGGTCACTCCGCCGGTATCTCGGAGAAACTTCCATCCCTTGGCTCGTTCACCGGAGAGGATGTCAAAACGGCGGAGCAGGGTTACGCGCACATGGCCCTGAAGCCGGGCGACGCCATCGCGGGAACGAAGATAGACGTCGCCTTCCTCGGCTCGTGCACCAATTCGCGGATTTCCGATCTCAGGGAAGGGGCGAAGATAATCAAAGGCTACAAAGTTAATCCCAAGGTGAAGATGCTGGTCGTGCCGGGCTCCCAGCGGGTCAAGGCACGGGCCGAGAAAGAAGGGCTGCACGAAATTTTCCTCGAGGCCGGAGCGGAGTGGCGCGAAGCGGGCTGCTCGATGTGCCTGGGGATGAACGAGGACAAACTGTTCGGAACCGAGCGGAGCATCTCCACCTCGAACCGGAACTTCATCGGCCGGCAGGGAAGCCCCCGCGGAAGGACGCACCTGGGCAGCCCGGCCACGGTCGCCGCCTCGGCCATCGAAGGATGCCTGGCCAATCCGGCGGAAATGGCGGGAGAGTGAAATGAGCGACGAAATCAGGCGAATCAGCGGCCGGGCGATTCCGATGCCCGGCGACGACATCGACACCGACCGGATCACCCCGGCCCGGTTTTTGACGGCTTTGACGTTCACGGGGATGGAAAAGGCGCTATTTTGCGATGAGCGGGAGCACACGCCCGACCATCCCATCGACAACTCCGACTACAAGGGGGCCAAGTTTCTTTTTGTCGGAAAGAATTTCGGCTCGGGCTCCTCTCGGGAGCACGCCCCCCAAGCCATCAAGCGGTATGGAATCGACGCGATCGTGGGCATTTCCTTCGCCGAGATATTCGCGGGAAACTCCCAGGCTATCGGCATGCCTTTGATGACGGCTTCGCCCGAGGACGTTCAAAGGCTCATCGCGCTCACCCAAAAAAAACCGAAAACCGAATACACGGCGGATTTGGAGTCGCTGACGGTGTCCTGGGGCGGTGAGAGCGTGGCGGTTGAGATGCTCGAGGAGCGGCGCCAGTCTTTTCTAAAGGGAAACTGGAACGTTGTCGCGATACTCCGCTCGAATCTGCCCCGGGTGCGGGAGGTGGCCGAAAAGCTTCCCTACGTCAACAATTTTCAGGCCTAGCTTGGAACTTGATTCCGGGCTTGAATTCGCTTACCGGATTTCGCTTAGAGGATGAAGGAAATTGGCTGACTACAAGATTGGAGTGATACCCGGAGACGGGATTGGGCAGGAAGTGACCGCCCACGCACGAAAAGTTCTCGATGTGGCGGGTGTGCGCTTTGGCGTCTCGTTCGAGTTCCGGGAAGGCGTGGCCGGAGGAACGGCCTACGATGCGGCCGGCGATCCGTTTCCCTCCGAAACCCAGGAGCTGTGCGCCGATAGCGACGCTTGTCTTTTCGGCGCGGTGGGCGGGCCGCAGTGGGACGCCCTCCCGCGCGAGAAACGTCCGGAGGCGGCGATTCTGGGGCTCAGGCAGAAATTCGGCCTGTTCGCCAACCTTCGGCCGGCGGCCATGTTCGAGCCCCTCGTGGACGCATCGACCCTCAAGGCCGAAGCCGTCCGCGGGCTGGACCTGCTCGTCGTCCGCGAGGGTGTGGGCGGCATCTATTTCGGCGGGCCCCGGATCACGGAGCAGGTCAACCCCGACGAGGAGCGCGCCGTCGATACGATGGTCTACTCCACCTCCGAGATCAGGCGGATCGTGCGCGTCGGATTTGAGATGGCCTCGGTCCGCCGCAAGAAACTTCTTTCGGTGGACAAGGAAAATGTCCTCGAAACCAGCCGCCTCTGGAGAAGGGTGGCCGGTGAGG
>NYYB01000172.1 GCA_002685755.1 Nitrospinota bacterium | reverse complement strand
GCTTGGCTTCCTCAAAAAGGTTCATATGAATTCTCCCCGCGAGGAATTGGCGATCAGCCCTTTTGATTTTCTTTCCACGTCTTTTTCAAAAAAGAGGGGTCCTTTTGATCGCTTGGTAGCGTTTTTATCTCCGAAGGAAGGATGACTTTCACGCTCTGAAATGGTCCTCCTCCGCCACATCCGCTAAAACATCCGCAAAAGAAACACATGGTGAACCTCCTTTTGTTATAAGAATGTGATTCGCTTTGGCAGAATTTATTTTACTTTTGGGTTTTAGTCTTAATTATTTCCGTTCCCAGTCTCCTCAATAGAAATCAATCCCGAGATGTCTCCCAGGCAGTTGCAAAACCCCTGGCTGTGATCTGAAAAAGGACGCTTGTCCAATTCTGAAAGCTCAAGTTCCAACTGATTTTGTAGAACGCTCATAAGCCCCATTTGCGCCTTCAATTCCTCCAACCGATCGCGCATTGCTTTTTTCAGGGCCGGGCGCGTCATGGAGCAGGTGTTTTCCGGCCAACATTTGAGAAGGTCGATAATTTGGCGCAACGAAATTCCGAGTCCCTTTGCCCGCCGGATGAAAAGAAGGCGGTTTACATCCGCCTCCTCGTATTGGCGGTAGCCACCATTCGTTCTGGGCCGTGGTGGTAATAGGCCTTTGTCCTCGTAGTAGCGATTCGCCTTGAGGCTCAATCCAGTCATCTTCGCCACTTTTCCGATGGTGATTTTTCCGGCCATCAGGCCCTCCCTATTGAAAAGTATAAACCCTTCCCCCAGGGGGAGAGTCAAGGCCAAATTTAGGGAAAAAGGAATAATTCCAGGAAAATATCCTGTGCTCCGCAAAAAGCGGACGATATGTAAACCGACATTTCCCATATGGTTTCTTGAATGGAAGCATTTTAGCCCCGAATGGCAATTCCATGACATGATTTTCTTCTGAGCGCCCGATTCTTGGACAAAACAGCCTCTCGCCATACCGGTTTTGGGCGGGATTCGGTGATTTTTTTAGTTTTCCCCTAGCGGAGAGCGGTGATCAGCACCCCGCCGATGACGATAATTATCGTTCCGAACACCATCCGCCGGGTGATCGGCTCCATCTTTCCGAGGAAAAAATAACTGAGGACGAGGATGAGGATGGGTGCGGTCCGGCTCAGGGGCATCGTCGTCGAAATATCACCCACCATGACCGCAGTCCACAGCAGAAACGAACTCGCGGTGCTGAAAAGCCCGGCGGCGAATAGCCAAAGGAATCCGGCGCGATTGATGGTGACCTCTCCGCGGCCGGGGAGGAGGGGCCTGCAAACAAAAAGAAAAACGTTGGCCACCAAAAAGGCCACACCGATGCCGACCTCCGGCGTTCTCTGATAGATGTATGCGAACTTGGAGAAAAGGGGAGGGAGGGCGTAGGAAATTGACGCCGTTAGCGGAAATATCAGCGCCCCTTGAAACCAGGATTTGAAGGTCTGGGATTCGTCCTCCCTGAGGCTGAGCATCGACACCCCGAAAACGATTCCCAGGGTTCCCGCCACGACCCACCCGGTCGGGGCCTCCCCCAGGACGATAACGGCTATCAGGGTGCTCCACAGCGGGGTGCTCGATGTGATGGTGACGGAACGGCTGAGCCCCATGCGGGTAATGCCGATGAGATATGAGATGCGGCCGATGCCGGGGCCAACCATACCCACTGCGACGAACCACAAAAGAGGCGTCAGGATGGAATTGAAGAGGGTTCCCTTGAAGATTGAGACAGCCAGACCGCAAAGGCTCACCGTTCCGTTGATGATGAAGGCCGCGGCGACGGGGGTGGCGGTTCGCATCCCAAGACGGATGAGTATCTGGGATATGGAAAAAGAAAATGCGGAGCAGATGGCCAGGAGCTCGCCCGGGCCGATGGATGAAATCAGGTCGTTCAATTTTTTGGTGCCTGCCGCAGTTTGTCCCGGGTGCGTTTGGGCTCAGGGACTTGGTTCGAATTTTTCCTGTTCAGCTCGCGGTAGTGGGGACACATCCGGCGGAAATCGCATTCGCGGCATTTGGGGCTACTCGCCTTGCAGATGGTTCGGCCGAAAGCGAGCATATTCACATGAAGTTCGAAGGCCCTGCCCTTGGGTACGAAAGGTCCGAGTTCGCTGTGCGCCTTCTCGGGGGTCGTTTTCGCGCCGATCAGGCCGAGCCGCCCGGAAATCCGGTGAATGTGAACATCGACCGCGAAAAGATCCCGGTCCGAAGCCCACATGAGCGTAACATAGGCGGTTTTTATCCCGATTCCCTTGTGCCGCGTCAGAAGTTCGACGGCCTGTGTATCGCTCTTTTCGTTTAAAAATTCAAGCGAGAGTTCTCCGTGTTCATCGCGGAGCCAGTGAAGAAAAGAGCGGACTCGCGCGGCCTTTTGGTTTCCGAGCCCTGCCGATCTCACAGCGCGGGCCAGGGCGCCTTGGGTCGCGGCGGCGGCGGCGTCCCAGTCCGGAAATTGTTTTTTCAGCTCGTTGAAGGCGAGGTTCCGGTTATGGTCGGTCGTGCTCTGGGATAGCAGGGTCTGAACGAGTGCGTCGAGGATATTCGCCCGGCGGGGTCGGCTGGGCACCCCAAAACGCTCGCGCAGGCCGTCCGCGAGGCGGAGAAGTTTTTTTCGGAGAATTGAAGGACTCCGGGAATTTTGGACCATATCCGTTGACCTTCCGCCGGTTGAGGTTTGTCCCACCATGAGGGGGTATCCCCGATGAGACAAGAAGGGCGGGCAGTGGTTTCGGCCGATAGAAATAAATATTTGAATTGACTGGTTTTATATGCCTGTACGCTCCTCTCGTAAGAGGTTCCGCGCGCCGCCGCTACACTGATCAAGAGAATTTGGATGGGATGGTGGAACCTAGCCCGCGGCCTGATTCGATCCTGCCGGGGATTTGAGCGCTTGGGGCCGCCGAGGGGTGACGGGCCGGTCCGGGCGAGAGGCCTGGAACTGACTTTCCCGAAATACCTTGTCGAGGCGCTTTAGCTTCCGGTACTCGCTGATGACCTTCCAGACGTAGCGCCGAGTTTCGCGGAAGGGGGGGATTCCCTTGTAGCGGCTCACCGCCGCAGGGCCCGCATTATAGGAAGCAAGGGCGAGGTGAAGGTCCCAATAGTGCTTTTTGAGGAGGGTCTTGAGATACCGGGTTCCGCCTTCGATATTCTCTCGGATGTCAAAAGGGTTGCTCATACCGAGGTGTTTGGCTGTGATGCGGTTGATTTGCATGAGGCCCATGGCGCCTTTGTTAGAAGCAGCGAAGGGATCGAAGGCGCTTTCCACTCGGATGACGGCCTTAACGAGCAGGGGGTCAACCTCGTAAAGCGCTGAATAATAATGGATATACCTAAAAATGTCCGGATGCTGCCAGCCGGGCGGGGTGGTGTCTTCAGGGTGAAGGCCATTTTCGGTCCCGGGAGGGATATTCAGCCCCGAGGAGGCGAACCAACCGGTTTTGACGGATGCGCTTGTAGATAATTGTGCATCTATCGCCTGTGGGGCCCGAAATAGCGATGCCGGAATTAAACCGGTCCAATTTGCTGCGGATAAAGTAAGGACAATTACGCCGGTGGCGCCAAACAGGAGCCTGAGGTGGGTCCAGGGACGCCTCCCAAGGTTCGACGAGGCAATCTCGATTCCGAGCAAAACGGCATACAGAAATCCACATGCAACGACGATGGATAGCATGAGTTGTTGTCTCGTCTTCTCAGGCGGTTATTGAAGGGCTTGTTCTGTCCACGGGCGAGGTCTTGTGGATTCTATTATGTAAATGCCACTAATTGGATGAGAAACGCGCCGCTATGAATGATATATAGGGCTACCCAGCCAAAGTCGATCAAATCGGGCCCTCCCCCATGCCGGGCCCTTCCATGAACATGATGGCTAATACTTGGATAAATTTAGTATTAGCCATCATTTGAATTGATTGGACTATTTTAAATAAAATCAATGACTTTCGAAATTTGATCGATATAAATATCCGGACGGACCTGGTCCATTTCCTCGCGGGTGGCGAAATCTCCGGCGACAGCGCAGGAGCGGACTCCCGCTGCGCGGGCTGCGTTGATATCGATTGGGGTGTCGCCGACCATCATTGCCGCTTCGGGTTCGATGCCTAGTTTTTTAAGGGCTGCATTGAGCATGGCCGGGTCGGGTTTGGGAGGTAAACCCTGTTTGGCTCCCATGACCACGGCCATCCGCTCCATCAGGCCAAAATGCTCCAGTTGGCGGACACAATAGCCCCAGGTCTTATTGGTGACGCAGGCGATAGGCAAACCTTTTTCGGCTATCGCATCGAGCGTCTCCTTAACGCCCGGAAGAATACGGGTCCCAGAGAGGAAATGGGTCTCGTAGTGGGACCGGTAAATTCTGGCCGCCCGCTTGGAGACCTCAGCTCCCCAAAGCTGTGTGAATCGATCCTCGAGGCTGGGGCCGATAGAGGCGCGAACCTCTTCGTCGCTCATCTCGGGCTGACCGATATCCCGGCAGGTTAGTGCCATGCACAGGGCGATTCCCTCATAGCTATCCACCAGAGTTCCGTCATGATCGAACAAGACAGCGCGTATCGTCATCTACTATTACTCTCCAAGAACTGACGGGCGGTGAGAAAAGGCCGCGGTCCGCCATGCTATGATCCGGTCCGTACGTAAACGGACCGAAACATAACACTCGGAAAAGAAAGATGGAATTGATGGTGTCCACGAAAAATTCTCCCGACTGGAGGGATGATTCTCCAGCTCAGGAAATTACCGATCTGAAGGGCATGGGCGAGGAGGAGATAATCGAGTTTTGCTTGGAAGCGGGTGAGCCAGCCTACCGTGGACGCCAGATATTCTCGTGGATCTACGCAAAAGGCGAAACGGACCTTGACCGGATGAGCGACTTGCCAAGGGCTTTTCGGGAGGAGTTGGCGCGACGGGCCCGGGTTGGCTGGCTGGAGCCCGAGAAGGTCGAAAAAGGAGCCGACGGCACCGAAAAGTTTCTCTGGCGACTCGGCGACGGCAATCTTGTGGAAAGCGTCCGGGTCCCCATGCCGCTTCCCGATGGCAAGACGCGCTGGTCCCTTTGCATCTCGACCCAGGTGGGATGCGCCATGGGGTGCGCTTTTTGTCTGACGGCGAAGATGGGGTTTGTCCGCCAACTCTCGGCCGGAGAGATTGTCGAGCAGTTTCTTGCCGCCCGAAGGCTTCTCCCGGAGGGCGAGCGCTACCACAATGTGGTTTTCATGGGAATGGGGGAGCCATTGGATAACCTGGAGGCTTCGGTGGCCGCCGTTCGGTTGCTGACACACCCAAAGGGGGTCGGCATGTCGCCAAGGCGCCTGACGCTTTCCACTGTGGGTATAGCTCCTAAGCTTCTGGAATTCGTCCGGGAAGTGCCGGGCGTCGGCGTGGCTGTTTCACTCCATGCCGCGGATGACGTCACTCGCGGGAAAATCGTACCCCCGAACCGGAAGTGGCCATTAAACGAAATTCTGACGACCTGCCGCAATCTTCCTCTCTCCGAAAGGCAGCGGATTACGTTCGAATATGTCCTGCTCAGCGGGGTGAACGATTCTCCTGAGGATGCCAGGAAACTGGCGGGACTCCTCCGGGGAATCCGTTGCAAGGTGAATCTTTTACCTTGGAATCCGTTTCCCGACGTCTCCTTCGAGAGGCCGGCGGATTCCCGGGTCGGTGAGTTTCGCCGGATTCTGACTCAAAGTGGACTTGACGCCTTTGTCCGCCAAAGCAAAGGCCTCGATATTCGTGCTGCCTGCGGCCAACTCGCCGATGACGATAAAATCGCCGACCGCGCCGGAAGGAGGAGCTAGTCCGTTTGGCTCCCCTTAACAGGGAGGTCGGAAGTCGGATTTTTTCAATTGGCCCAACACACAACTTCCGTAAAGAAAAATCCCGATTGCCAGATATCCCAGGAATTTTTCCATTGCCACCCCTCCATGAAATGGGCCTGCTGGCCATTCATTCAATCGCTAGCCGGCCTTCGTGAATGGAAAATGCGAAAGCTGTGCCTGAATGGTGTTTTACCTTGGCTGAGAAGTGTTGAGCTTCACATTGTGGGGAAAATTGCCGGGATTATGCCGATTTTCCTGGGGATCGGATAATTCGATTTGCGCTGATGAGTAATTGGGGTGATTTCAGGATATTCTGGAGAAGCAGGTCTGGCGTGCATTAGAGGAATGAGATGCCGCAATGCTGGCGGGGTGGCGGCATACTGACGAAATGCTCAGGGACCGGACGCCCGGAGGAGGATTTTCTTTCGGGTGAATGGTCCGGTTTAATCGCTAGAAGTGAACCGGCGCAGGGCTTTTTCATCAATTTCCACCCCGAGACCCGGTCCTTCGGGGACTTTCACCATGCCGTTTTCTACCCGGAACCCTGTAACGATATCCATGTCGTGCCAGGCAGGTGCTTTGCCTGACTCGTTGTAAACGATTACTGGTGTGGAGGCGAAAAGGTGCGCCGCCGCCGCGTCGATCAAGGCCCCCTGAATAACGCTGCCGCAGAGGCCTTCGATGCCGTTCGCCTCGGCCAGGGCCGCGGCTTTCTTGCTGGGGAGGAGGCCGCCCTCCCTGTTCACCTTGATGTTGACAACATCGGCGGCGCGGCGGCGCATGAGGTCCGTCATGTAGTCGGGGCGCATGGACTCGTCCGCTCCGATTCGGACGCGGGTGTTTCGCGTGATGAACTCCATCCCATCCAAATCGTGTCCCGGAACGGGTTGTTCGACCATGGTGACATCGTATTCTTCAATCATGGAGCAAACCGAGATCGCCAGCTTCGGGGTCCAAGAAGAGTTGGCGTCCACGACGAGCATGGTCTCCCCGCCTGCCGCATCGCGCACCGCGCGGACGCGGGCCACGCTCGTTTTTACATCCCGGTTCATTTTCACCTTGAAGGCTTTCGTACCCTCGGCTTGCGCCGCTAAGGCTATTTCGGCGGTTTTCTCTGGAGACTCCAGGGGGAGAATATCGAATGAGGGCATTTCGCCGCGAATTTTTCCGCCGAGGAGATTGTAAACGGGTGTATCGAGAATCCGCCCCTGCAGATCATAGAGCGCACAATCAATGGCCGATTTCGGGGCATAATGAAACGGAATAGCCGCTTCCATCTCAAGGTGGATGGACTCAATTTCAAATGGGTCCTTTCCCTCGAGGAGAGGGAGAAGGTGGTCGCCCAACACCTTAATAGCCGAGGCCTGGGTCTCGCCCGTCGGAAAGGACCGGGGGGATCCGCCGCCCCAACCCACCGCCCCTCCCGAGGCCGTAACTTTCACCACGACATCGCGGGAGTGGGTCTCAATCCGGTTGGCGTCTTTGTATGGGTGATTGAGCGGGATGGATACCGGAATTGCCTCGACGCGTTCAATGTTCACCATGCGGGTCCCTTTCGCCCCCGGGCCGGAAGGACCGAAGCGGAGTTATTGAGCAAGTGTTTTTCAGGTTAGCCGGAATGGGCCGGCGATTCCACTCCCTCGCGCCCTCCAAACTGCCGGGCGGGATGGGGGTGGTTTCCCGGAGACATTTTTTATAAATTCGGGGCGAGGTTGCAAATCATTCAATCCCATGGTGTAAGTGGGTTCCAGTAGCGGCGGACCCTTAAAAATCGAATGAATGTATCTTTCCGCGGGGAAAGTTGTATGACGGAATTACCTGGAAAATTGGATGATGTGCTGGGCGAGATCAAAGAGAGTCTGGGCGAAATCCTTCGCCAGCAAAAGACTCTCGGCGACCGGATGGAGAGCCTTGAAAACCGGTTCGGCCAGCATGAAATGACGAAGGAAACCGATGACGCCAGTCAGGGCGTTTCCTACGACTACCGGATTTTAGAGCATTTGCGCCGATACACGATTCACGACTCCAAGGGTCACAGGGCCGAGATGATCAGCACCCGCCGCTGCCTG
>NYYB01000054.1 GCA_002685755.1 Nitrospinota bacterium | reverse complement strand
CGTCCTCAAGTCCTGGACCAAGGGCAACAAGATGGTGTTTGTGGCGAACAAGAAGTGGTGGGGCAGGAAGCAGTTCCCCGATATGCCGAATACGGTTGTCCTCAGGCGAATCAAGGAAGCGGCGACGCGCGTGAAGGCGCTTGAAGCCGGCGAGGTCGACGTTGCCTGGGGCGTGCTTCCGCAGTTTGTCAAGGCCCTCCAGAAGAACCCGAAAACGAACGTGAAGGCCGTTCCGGCCGTCCGGATTATGTTTCTGAGCTTCTTCTCCAAGCACGGCGGCCCGTTCGCGAACCAGAAGGTTCGTCTCGCGGTAAACTATGCCATCGACGATGCGCTCATCCGCAAGACGATCCTGGGCGGGCGTGCCGATGCCATCGGTGGTCAGCTCCATCCCTGGAACTTCTCGGGCTATAACCCGAAGCGGAAGTGGTGGGGCTACGATGTGGCGAAGGCTAAGAGCCTGCTGAAAGAGGCCGGCTACGGGAATGGTTTCAAGGCCGAACTCATCGCGACGAACGGCCGCTACCCGGGCGACAAGCCGACCTGCGAGGCCATCGCCGGAATGCTCAAGAAAATCAAGATCAACGCTACCTGTAACTCACAGCGGTTCCCGCTCTTTAAGAAGTATCACCGCGCCTATCAGGCCGGAAAACGGAAGGGCGCCGCGATGTACTACATGGGATTTGGCAACGGCGGCGGCGAGCCTGGCCTCTTGTTCTCGGGCACGACAATGTGCGGCGGCTCTTGGAGCGGTCACTGCTTCAAGGATTTCGACGCCCAGGTGATGAAGGCGAACGCCGAGCCCAATCCCAAAAAGCAGCATGTGGAGTATGACAAAGCAACCGGGATGACGAAGGCGAAAGCCACGGCCAAGGTCGTGGCGAAGATTCACGACGTGCTCGGGTACAGCAACCGGATCAACTGGACCCCCCGGCACGACGAGACGCTGTATCCCTGGGAAATCAGCATGAAGGCGACGAACTAGTCCGCCTCACTAGGGTGTAATCGCGCGGGGGGCCGGTTTCGGCCCCCCGCGTTTTTTTTGACACTGCGCAAGAGGGAGTCCGAATGACACTCGAGAAAGATCATCCCCGCCACTCGAAAGAAGAGTATCGCCGCCGCTACCGCGAGATCAGAAAGCGGATGCGCGAACGAAGGCTCGATGTTCTCGTCATGTACGGCGACTCGGGCAGTCACGGCGGCAACCAGGCCAGCATCAAGTATGTGTCGAACTACAAGGACCCGGTCAGCAGTTTTATCGTCTTCCCGCTCAAGGGCGATCCCGCTCTTTACATGTCGAACCGCCTTTATCTGCCCTACGCGAAGCAGATGAGCGTCATCCGGCGGACCGAGGCGGTCGACTACGACCCCGGCGGCAAGGTCGAGCGGAGGCTCCGCGAACTGGGACTCGAGAAGGCAGCGATCGGGGTTGTCGGCTACCGGGGAATTCTCCAGACCTCGATTCCCTTCAGCGTGATGGACCACTGGCGGCGCGAACTCAAGGGGGCCTCTTTCATCGAGGCGACCGATCTCCTCCACGAGGTCCGTGCCATCAAGAGCAAGGAGGAGTTGAAATGGTTCCGCAAGGGCGCCGCCCTGACGGACATGGCCTTCGAAGCGCTGGATAAAAAAGCCCGCGAGGGGATGACCGACTACGAACTGGCGGCGGTGGTGTCGAACGGTTACATGCACAGCGGCGGCGGACAACAGCTCATCTTCGTCGGCTCCACCTCGATGGCCCGGCCTCACCTGATCTTTCCGAACCAGTTCCCTACCCACAGAAAGACCCGGAAAGGCGACATCGTTTTGACCGAACTCTCGGCCGACTATTATATGCACTCCGGGCAGGCGCACCGTCCGATCGTGGTGGGCGCGAAACCCACCCCCATCTATCGAAAGCTCTACGATGTGTCCGTCGAGGCCTATGAACGGATTCTCAGGGCAGTCAAACCAGGCGCGGGTCACGAGGATGTGCGCCGGGCGGGCGCGATCATCGGCGAAGAGGGGTTCACCACCTTCGACACCACCTTCCACGGGTGGGGACTACTAATCGAAAATCCCCGGGTGGACGTTGACGCCACTATTATCAAGCGACCTCAGAACGAAGTCGTATTCAAGGAGGGGATGTTGATGGTGATCCAGCCCAATGTCCTGACGGCGGACGGCAGGCGCGGCCTCCAGGTGGGCAATCTCGTCGAGGTGACGAAAACCGGCGCGCGCTCGCTTCAGAAATTTCCCATGAAATTCATGCGGATTTAGAAAAAAAGCGGGTTTTACAGTGGGTTTGCAAGCGGGGCCGCAGCGTTTTCGTTCCGTTTGGGGCTGCTCAATGTCATCTCCTTGAAGTTGCCTAAATCTTCCAGGCGACCCCCGCGATTTGCCACCAGAAGAGCGTCGCCGTCAGGGTAGTGGCGAAGGCTATCGCGGTCATGAACATTCCGAACCGGAAGATCTCTCCCGCGGTTAAATGCCCCCGTTCGTAGACGGCGAGGCTGCTCGGACTCTGCGCCGGGTAGAACAGGATCGAATCTCCCATCAGAAGAACACCGAGGGCGCACACGAGCGGGTTCAGGCCGCCGCCCTGGCCGATCTCGATGGCAATCGGAATCGTGATGGCGAGGTAGCCGGTGATGTTGGGAACTAGAATCCGCACCGGAACGCTCACCGCCAAAATAACGGCGAAGAGGAAATACGGCCGCTCGGCGATGGCCGGGGCCAGTTGCAGCAAAGTGAAGGCCAGCCATTTCGCAGCCCCGGTGTGTACCATCGTCCAGCCGAGGGAAAGCGAGGCGCCCAGGAGAAAAAACGTCGCCCAGGAAAACCTCGTCTCGAAGTCATTCCATTCGAGCACGCCGACGCCGGGGGCTAGGAGGAGCGCCCAGGCCATCATCGCCGGCACCGCGGGGTGAAGGCCGTGGATCGGGTCCGAGAGCCAGAGCGCCGAGGCCATGAGAATGATCAGGGCGGTTCGGATCTCGCCGCTTTTTAAGGGAGTTTTTTCGGCTTCAGGGAGGTCGAGCCGGACGCTCTCGCCGCGCATGTACCAGAGGTAAAGGAATAACGAGCCGATGAACAGCGTCAGATAGTAGGGAACGCTCAGAAGGAGAAACCACCGGCCCCATCCCATCCCCCCGATCAGCGAGGCGGCCACGATTGAGGTCATTCCGCCGGTGAGAAGGGCCGAGGAGGCGAGGCGGTTCAGGGAATGAAGCGCCATCATGATGGCGCGGGCGACGGGTGCCCCTTTCTTAACGCCGGTGAGCGTGAAGGTGCGGTCGAAAACTTCGGCGAGAATGAGAGACCGGCTGTTCGCCGAGGGCATGATCAGCGCCATCGGCGGAAACGAGACCACCATGAACCAGAATAGCGGGCCGCTCTTTCCGCCCGAGAGGCGAAGAAAGAAACGGCCGATTCGCTCGGCGAGGCCGACGCGCTCGACGGCGATGGCGATGGTGAATACGCCGATGAGGAAAAAAATCACGGGCTGTGAGAAACCGACAAGAGCCTCGCTCACCGACGAGGAGGCCCCCGTCAGAATCAGCAGCAGGATAACCAGCCCGCCGGTCAGCCCCGCCGGAAGGATTTCGCTTGTCCAGAGGACGACCGCCGCCGCCGCGACGAGCAGCGTCCGGTAGCCCGGCACCGAAAGACCGGTTGGCGGGGGAAGAAACAGACAGATGAAAAACGCTAAAAGAAGAAGTGGGGGCAGGCGGCCGAAAGCGCCCGCGCGGGCGGTGTGAACCGTTTGGCTCATTTCCGGTTCTCCGGTAAAAACATGATCTCGCCTCCTTTTCCCTCTGCCGGGGCTTCCGCCGAGGGAAATGGGTTTTGTCGATGAGTCTATTGGGGATTCTAACGCCTTCGAGCGGGCGAATCGATCCGGCCGCGTAAGAAGCTTCTCCGGAACGGTTGACACGGCGTGGGCGGGCTCGTTCATACTCGGGTTTCGAGTCTTGAGTCTCGGGCCTTTTCGGACCCGGCCCTATTTCCATGAATTCGGGGAGCGAATATGCCGTTCGAGCGCGACGAAAGTGACCTCGTCGAAGTGTATTACGAAAAAGGTTGGACGGACGGACTTCCCGTCGTGCCCCCGACGCGAGAGAAGGTGGACGCCCTGCTTCGGGCGGGCGGTCTTCCCGCGGACGACGTCCTCGGAGAAATCGCACCCAATTACGGCGCCGCCACCGGCGAGAAGGTCGCGATCAACGCTGTGATGGCGGGCTGCGCTCCCGAGCATATGCCCCTTGTCGTCTCGGGCGTCCGTATCATGGCGGACAAGGAATTCAACCTTCACGCGATCGGGGGAATGACCGATTCCGCCTCGCCCCTCGTCATCGTCAACGGGCCCGCCCGAGAAGCGGGGGGCATTAACTGCGGAAACGGGGTTTTCGGGAACGGAACGCGCGGGAACGCCGTCGTCGGCCGAGCGTTGATGCTGGTGCTCGCCAACATCGGGGGTTCGCGGCCGGGCGGGATTTCCCGGACGATGTTCGGCTCGCCGGCAAGGTACTCCTACTGCATCGGCGAGAACGAGGAGGAAAGCCCCTGGGAGCCGCTTCACGTAGAGCGCGGGATCGAAGCTGGCCGGGGGGCGGTGACGATGCTCCCCTGCGAGTCGCCCCACGAGATTCGGATCGAGGGGGTGACTAAGGCGGAGGAGATGGCCGATATCCTGGGGCGCTCGATGTGCAGCGTCTGGTCGGCGAACAAGCATCATATTCACATTAGCGGGGTGATTCTGGCGCTGGGGCCGATGCATGCGGCCGTGTTCGGAGGCTCGGGCTGGAGCAAGGCCGCTACGCGGAACGTTATTTTTCAGTCTGCGATTATGCCCGACGAGGAAAACGGCTCCCCTTTGCGAAAGTTTTTGTCGCCCGAGGCTATTACGATAATCGTGGCGGGCGGCGCAGGTGGAATTTACAGCATGCTCTTGCCCGGCATCGCAGACTACATGGGGACGAACATGGTCACCCGGCCGGTCGAGCCCGCGGGGTAGACAGAAGTCCCCGGAGCGGCAGGCAGGCGCGGATTTTTTTCTGAAGGAGAGGATTATGCCCGAGCTATTCGATCCGACCGCGAAGCCGAATCACCGCGTCGAGAACCTGGCGGTGCGCCCCGGCAGCCTCGCGGGAAAGGTGGTTGGCCTTCTGGACATCGGCAAGCCGAAGGGGGATTGGTTTCTCGAGGCGGTGGGGGAGCTTCTCAGGGAGAACTACGGGGCCCGCGAGACGGTCTACTACCGCAAACCGACGCACGCCAAGCCCGCGCCCGGTGAGTTGGCCGAGGAGATCGCCCAGCGGTGCGACGCCGTTGTCGAGGCGCTCGCCTACTGAGGAAGCTGCACGACGTGCAGTTTGCACGATGCGGCCTTTTTCGAGCGCTGGGGAGTGCCGGCGGCGCCGGTGGTGACGCGGGAGTTTCTTCAGGCGGGGGAATTTCAGGCGAAGGCCCTCTTCGGCGGAGACTACCCGATCGTTTTCACCCCTCATCCGGTCGCCCACATGGAAAAGGAAGAGTTCTCCCGGCTCGCGCAGGATGCGCTCGAGGGGATCGCCGGCCGGCTCATGTCCGCCTCCTCATAACCTCGACTTCATGAACTGGAGCCCGGTTTGAGCAACTCCGCTTTCCAGGTCCGTAAATGCGATGTGCTCATCCTGGGATCGGGGGGCGCCGGGCTGCTCGCGGCGCTGGCGGCCTACGAGGCCGACCCCGCCCTCGATATCCTCATCGCCGTCAAGGGCCTGTTCGGGAAAAGTGGGTGCACCCGCATGGTCCAGGGCGGCTACAACGTCGCCCTCTCCGATAGCGATTCGGTCGAAAACCACTTCATGGACACGGTGCGGGCGGGTGCCTGGCTCAACGACCAGGACCTCGCATGGGAACTCGTCAGCCGCGCTCCTGGCTGCATCCGCAGGCTCGAGACCGTCTGCGGCGCCTTCTTCGACCGGAGTCCGGACGGTGAGATCCACCAGAAGGCCTTCGCCGGCCAGAGTTTCGACCGCACCGTCCACAAAGGCGACCTCACCGGCATCGAACTCACGAACCGCGCCTCCGAGCAGATAATCCGCCGAGGGATTCCCGTTCTCGAGGAGCGCCGCGCAATCGCTCTCTTGCCCGATTCGGGTGCGGGCGGCCGGGTCGCCGGGTCGATGCTCCTCGATATCCGGAGCGGTGAGTTCACCGCCGTCAACGCGAAATGCACCCTTCTCGCGACCGGCGGAGGCCCCACATTCTACAAATACTCGGCCTGCGCGCAGGAGCTCGCCACCGACGGGATGGCGATGGCCTGGGAGGCGGGCGCGGACCTTTGCGACATGGAGATGGTCCAGTTCCATCCGACGGGAATTCTCACGGGCGAGGGACTCCAGATCACCGGAACCCTGCTGGAGGAGGGGCTGCGCGGCGCGGGTGGCCATCTGCTCAACGGCCGTGGTGAGCGCTACATGGAGCGCTACGACCCCGAGCGGATGGAGCGCTCAACGCGCGACCTGGTGGCTCGCGCGGGCTACACCGAGATCAAGGAGGGCCGCGGCACCGAGAACGGCGGCGTTTTCATCGACGTAAGCCATCTCGGGGCGGATTTCGTCCGAAAGAATTTCAGGGGGATGGTGGATCGATGCGCCGATTTGGGCTTCGATCTCGCGGGAGCGCCCGTCGAGGTCTCCCCGACGGCGCACTACATGATGGGTGGCGCGAAGATAGACACCGGCTGCCGGACGAGTCTCCCAGGCCTTTTCGCGGCGGGCGAGGACGCCGGCGGCACCCATGGGGCGAATCGCCTCGGTGGAAACGGGGTAGCGAACTCCACCGTGTTCGGCGAGGTGGCCGGGCGAGAGATGGCGGCCGAGGCCGGCGGCGCTCCGTTCGAGAGTTTTGATCGCGGCTCGGCTGAAGCGTCGGTTGAGGAAGCGTTGGCAGCCCTCGGCGACGGGACTCTCCTTATCCCGTCCGCGCCTCGCTCAAGGAGCTGATGTGGGAGAAAATCGGTCTTCGGCGCAACGGGTCCGACCTGGCTGCGGGCCTCGAGGAAATCGCCTCCCTCGGGGAGCGGGCGGCCCGGGCCCGCGCCGGTGGAGGCCGGGCCTACAACATCGCCTGGCAGAATGTCCTCGACGTTTGCAACCAGATCGCCGTGGCGGAGTTGATCGCACGGAGCGCCATCGAGCGCGACGAGAGTCGGGGCAGCCACTACCGGGACGACATTCCCGAGCAAAAACAGGGCGCGCTCTATAACGTTTTCATTTCGAAGCGAGGCGAGAAGGCCGCCGTCGAACGCCGTCCGGTCCGCTTCACCCGTGTCAAGCCGGGCGAGGAACTCGCCGCCGCCGAGCCCGTCAATTTTATGGATTGATGACTGAGAAATCAGGCATGAGAAAGGAGATGTGATGGCTTCCCTGTCCGGCCCTCCGGCCCGGCCCCCGTTTTGGAATCTTTCGGCGTGGCGGGCCATGTATCCGGGCATGTGGGCGTGGGTGATTCAGCGCCTCTCGGCTGTGGTGCTGCTCGTTATTTTTCCTTTCCATGTCCTGAATCCCTACAATAAGTGGCTGCGGATTGCCGTGCTGGCGCTCGTGATTCTTCACGGAATGCACGGCCTCAAGGTGATTTTCACCGATTTCGGGTTTCCCGCGCGGCATCAACGCAAGTTGCTTTGGGTCTTGACGGCGCTAGGAGCCGCCGCGTTTTTCTGGCTCGCCTATCTCCGAAAGGCCTTTTGGGGATTTTTTTGATGGTGGGTGGCGGCGTCATTTTCCGCGTTCGGCGCGGCGGCGAGGCGGGCGATCCCCAAGAGCGATACCAGACCTACGCCATCACGCCGCGCCCGAGGATGACCGTCCTCGACGTGCTGACCTCCATCCAGAGCGAACAGGACGCCTCCCTTGTGTTTCGCTATTCCTGCCGGGTGGGAATGTGCGGAACCTGCGCCCTCCGGGTGAACGGGCGGCCCCGCTGGGCCTGCCGGACGCTGATCACGGAGCTGGGCGAAAGCGTAACCCTCGAGCCACTGGCGAATTTCCCCATCATCCGCGATCTGGCCGTGGACATGACGCCCTTCAGCGACGGCCTGAAACGCGTGCGGGCCTGGGCCGAGCCCACCGAGGCCGCCGCCTCCGCTCCGGCGCGGATCCCTCCCAGCAGTAGAGAGCGGGTCCGGATCGATCCCCATATCGAGTGCATCACCTGCGGTATCTGCTATTCTGCCTGCTCCATGCTGGGACACGATCCGGCTTTTCTGGGACCCGCGGCGCTCAACCGGGCCTATACCCTGGTGTGTGACAGCCGAGACGCGGCGAGCGCGGAGCGGCTGGCCGAGGTGTCCGGGGAGCAGGGCATCTGGCGGTGCCACAGCCAGTTCAACTGCACCGAGGCCTGCCCAAAGGGAATCAGTCCGGCCACCGCCATTCAGGGCCTCAAGCGACAGGCGGCGGCGAGCGGGGCGAAATCTTTCGTCTCGTCCATCATCGGGGGCCGCGCCCCCGGAGCATAATAATAATTATCTCTCCTACAGGAGAGATTTTTAGGAGGATCAGGCGATGCCTACCGCAACCGGCGCCTTCATCGGCGCCGACCTTATCCGGGAAGTCGCTTTCGAGCTCAACCGACGCGCTGCGATTCACATTCCGGGCGATGTCCGCCAGAGCGTCCGTGGCATGGCCGAGCGCGAGACCGAGCGGCTGTCGAAATTCGTCCTGCTTGAAATCGTGAACAACTACGAGGTGGCGGACGAGGACCTCCGTCCCATGTGCGCCGACACCGGGCTTCCGCGCTTTTACGCCAAGGTTGGGAACGAGGCACGCCTTGAGGGCGGTTTCGTCGCTTTCGAGAGGAGCATTCGCGAGGCGACTGCCCGCGCGACGACTGAAATTCCCCTTCGCCCGAACCGCGTTCATCCGATCACGCGGTACGATTACAACAACAACGTCGGCATCCACGCGCCGAGCGTGGACTACTCCTGGGAGCCCGGGGCCGACTGGGTGGAAATGACCGCCTTCCACAAGGGGGGCCTGTTTGGCGGCGACTACCGGATGCTCTTCCCCGGGGACGGAATCGACGGAATCCGCCGATTCTACCTCGATGTCATCAGCGAGTTTTTCAAGCGCGGGCTTTCCTGCCAGCCGGCCATCGTCGGCATCGGAATCGGCGGGACGAAGGATACCTGCGTGAAACTGGCAAAGGAGGCGGCCTGCCTGCGCGTGGTGGGCGACCGGAATCCCGATCCACAGATCGCCGATCTCGAGGACGAGCTCGTCGAACTGGGCAAGCGATCCACCCTCGGTGCGATGGGCTTCAAGGGCGAAGGCGCGGTGATGGACGCCCACATCGAGGTCGCCTACACTCACACGGGCGGGATGCCCGTTTCCATTCACCACCAATGTTTCGCCCTGCGGCGGAGCACCGCGCGGATCCACCTGGACGGGGAGGTCGAGTACCGCGAGGACCCGCGGTGGTTCACCGATTACTACCGCCGCGATTCGGTGAGTTGACCGGGGATTTTTTGGCCATGAGCGAAAAGAACACATCGGACCTCCTGATGGACGAGCACCTCCTCGAGACTTCCGTTTCGCGGGAGGCGCTGGATAAGCTCAGGATAGGCGACATCGTGCGTCTGAACGGCGTGATTTTCACGGGCCGAATCGGGCTTTATAAAAAACTCTTTGACGAGGAGGCCGAGCCGCCCGTCGATATCGCCGCACTCACGAACGTTACTTTTCATTGCTCCCCCGCGGTGGGCGAAAAAGCGCCCGGCGAGTGGGAGGTCTCAGCCGTTACGGCGACGGCGAGTTTTCGATTCGAGAAGCATCTGCCTCTGCTCATGGAGCGGCACGGCGTCCGCTGTGTGATTGGCAAAGGGGGAATGTCCCCCGAGTTCTATCGGGACCATTTCAAGCGCCTCGGCGGGGTGTTCTTGAATACGGTGGGGTACGGCATCGGGGCGCAGTACGGCAGGGGCGTCCAGAGGGTCGAGGCGGTGCACTGGCTCAAGGAGCTGGGCATTGCCCAGGCGATGTGGGTGCTCCGGGTGAAAAACTTCGGGCCATTCCTCGTCGAGTGCGATACGGAAGGAAACAGCCTCTACGAGATGGCGATGAAGGAAACCAACGAGAATCTCAAGGGGCTTTACGCCGATCTCCCGCTGCCCACCCTCAAGCGAATGGGCGAGGTGCATAACCCCGAGGACGAAGTGTTCTGATCCGGGTCGCTCTCAATGGGAAAAATTCGAATGAACCAAAATCAGGTTATACGGGCCAACCGCGCCCGCATGAAAAAAGAGTTCGACGCGCAGTCGAGGATCGGCCGCCACGGCAAAACCGGGTTGGCGAGAGTCGCCCTCACCCCCGACTACAACCGGGTACGGGAACTCGTTCGGCGATGGATGGAGTCCGCCGGGCTCAAGACGCGGGTGGACGCCGTGGGGAATCTCATCGGCAGGAAAGAGGGCCGGGTGAAGGGGTTTCCCGCTGTGATGGCCGGCTCACATCTGGACTCGCAGAATCCGGGAGGGCGCTTCGACGGCCCCGCCGGGGTGCTGTCCGCCCTTGAGGCCGTCCGACGAATCGGCGAGACGGGCGCCGCCCACGACCATCCACTGGAGGTCGTCGCCTTCGTCGGAGAAGAGTCCACCTGCGGGCTCGTGACGTTCGGGAGCAGTGTCATGGCCGGGCAGGTGGGAGCCGCTGCGATGAAGGCGGCGGTTCACTCACCGACCGGCAAGTCGGTCTACGAGGCGGTCCGGCTGGCGGGGGGGAATCCTTCGCGGGTGAAAAGCTGCCGCCTCCCCCGGGATTCGCTGAAGGCGTTTATCGAGCTTCACATCGAGCAGGGACCCGTTCTCGAGGCGGCGGGGGTGCCCGTCGGTGTCGTCGACGCCATCGTCGGTGCGCTCAGGGGGGATATTCACTTCGAGGGCCAGACGGCTCACTCGGGCGGACAGCCCATGCCCTACCGGCGCGACGCGGCCATGGCCGCCGCGGATTTCATGTTGGAGATGGAGGGCGCGGCGCGGCGGGCGCCCGAGAGCCAACGGATGACGCTGACGTTCGGGGTGATATCGGCCCGGCCGGGATGGGTTTCGATTGTGCCGGGCGGAGCGAGCATTTCATTCGATCTGAGAAGCAAAAGCGATAAGGCGTCGGCGGCGATGCTCGGGCGGATGAGGAAAGCGCTCGGGCGAATTCAAAAAAAACGCGGGGTGAGGGGGCGGCTCAAGCTTAGTGTGAAGTACGCGGCCTGTCCGGCCTCTCGGGGAATCCGCCGGGCGATTGAGCGGGCGGCCGGTGAGACGGGCCACCCTTCGATGACGCTATCGAGCGGGGGAATTCACGACGCCTGCCGGATCGCCGCCCTGTGTCCGATCGGGATGGTTTTTGTACCCTCGGTGAAGGGGCTTTCGCATACTCCGGAAGAGTACACGCGGTTTCACGATATCGCGGTCGGGGCCGAGGTGTTGACCTCGGCGATGTTGCGGCTGGCCGGACGCCGCGTGAAGGCGTAAGGGCCGGCGCCTCTTTTCTTATTTTTCCTCGATCCATCTTGCGGCAAAGGGACGGCCGCCGCCGGTGATGATCCCGGCGTCGGAGTCCGCCCAGTCGGCGTAGAAAATCAGGGAAGCTTCATAACTCGCGGCGCGGGTGTTGCTAGCCCGCGTGTGAGTGATGACGAGATGGGCGAGTTCCATCGCCTTGGGCAGGTCTTTCTCCCAGATTTTATGCGCCCCGTAGACGCCGTGCTGAATTTTCGAGCCGAATTCGGTTTTCCTCGCGGGCAGGATGCTACCTCCGCTCGGCTGCCCTCCCGGGTCGGGCTCGCTTTCGAGGGGTTTTGAAATATCGTGGAGGAGGCAGGCGGCGATGAGCAGGTCGCCGTCCACGGTGATTCCGTGAATTTTCTCCGCAACCTCGGCCAGGGCGAGGGCCATCCGGGTAACGCCCTGGATATGGCCTATTAGGGGTTCGTGTTTTTCAAGCGTCAGGTTCTTTGGAATATCCTCGAAGCGCTCCCAGGCGGTCTCGTCGGCGAGTTCGAGCCAAATCTCAACGACCCCCTCTCTAAGGGTCTTGTCCTGAATCTGGTCCACCTCGGGAAATATTTTTCGGATCCCCTCGGCGTCGATCTGGATGGCCATGCGGTATGCCCCCCGGTTTGTGAGAAAAGGAAATAGGGTAATGCGTGAGGGTGAGATTTTATGCCGGAGGAGCGCCCGAAACAACGGACAGGGCGCGCGGGGGAAAGGGGTCCCGCCATTCGCGGGGAGGGCGGGATAAGTCCCCCCCGGCTTCAACCAGAGGCGGAATTGGTCTAACATGGCGGGGCGCCACCGCAATTTCGAGGAATTTCGGGGAAATACCCGAGGAGTCCACCGTGCCCATCGCCACCCACCCGGAACTCAACGACGCTCACGCAGCGCTGAAGGAGTTATCGAATTCTTTCGCTAATAGCCGCCTTTTGCCCGGCGCCGCCGAGCGCGATCGCAGCGGCGAATTTCCCGACGACATTTATAGAGAAGCGGCCGGCCACGGTCTGGTTGGACTGAACATCCCCGAGCGCTTCGGCGGGGGCGGCCTCGGTCTGACGGAATCGGCGCTCGTTCTTGAGGAACTGGCGCGTGTAGATGGCAGCTTCGCGCTGACGGTGGGCGCCTCGGCCGGTCTCGCGGCGGGGCACATCCTGCGGGCGGGGACCGAGGAGCAGGCAGCTCGGTGGCTACCTCTTCTCACGGGCGGCGAACTCGGTGCGTGGGCGCTGACCGAGCCGGGTTCGGGGAGCGACGCAGCGGCCCTCCGCTGCAGAGCGGAGCGAAAGGGCGGCTCCTACACCCTCAACGGCTCAAAAATGTTCATTTCGCAGGGCAGCCTTTTTTCGGTCATGGTCCTCATCGCCCGTACGGGGGAGGGAAGGGGCGGAATCAGCGCTCTCGCGGTCGAGGCTTCCGACGCGGGCCGCGAGAGCCGCCCGATTCCCGGGAAACTGGGCATGCGGTCGATGGACACCGCTGAGGTCGTGTTCGAGGGTTGCGAAATTCCCGCCGGCCGCCTCCTTGGCGGGGAGGGAGAGGGATTCTCGCACGTGGTGGATGTATTGACGGAGGGTAGAATCAGCGTGGGCGCGATCGCCCTCGGTCTCGGGCAGGGGGCGCTCGATGCGGCCCTTGACCATTCTCGAAGCCGGGAGGCGTTTGGGCGGTCCATCGAGAGATTCACAGGAATCAGGGAGCAGCTTGCCGACTGCGCGATTGCGCTGGCGGCGGGCCGGGGGTTGGTCTACCGGGCCGCGCGGTATGCCGATTCGGGCAAGGACGCGGGCGTCCTCGCGGCCAAGGCGAAACTCTTTTCCAGCGAGGCGGCCCTGCGCGTCTGTGACCGGAGCATTCAGATCCACGGTGGTTATGGGTATATCGACGAATACCCCGCGCACCGCTTCTGGCGGGACGCGCGGCTGCTCACCATCGGCGAGGGGACGAGCGAGATCCTTCGAGGGTTCATCTCGCGGTCCGAGTTTAAGTAATATTGAGGCCGGCGATGGCGGACGATGATATTTTAACCGAAGAGCAGAGCATGGTTCGCGGGATGGTTCGCGATTTTTGCGAGAGCGAGGCCGCCCCGCGTGCCGCCGAGACGGATGCCGGCCGGTTTCCCCGGGAACTGGCCGGAAGGATGGCGGAGCTCGGGCTGCTCGGAATGACCGTCCCCGCCAGTGAGGGTGGCGGCGGAATGGATGAAGTTTCCCTTGCGCTCGCTATGGAGGAAATTTCGGCGGTATGCCCCTCGCTGAGCGTGGTCTTCGCCGTGCAAAATTCCCTGGTCTGCGCTCCACTCCACCATTATGGAAACGGGGAGCAAAAGAGGTACATCCTCCGGCCCTTGATTTCAGGTGAAAAACTCGGGTGTTTCGGGCTAAGCGAGCCCTCGGCCGGCTCGGACGCCGCCGCCCTCCGGACGGCGGCAACGCGCACCGGCGGCGGCTGGCGAATCAACGGGGCCAAGCGTTTTATATCGAACTCGAAAGAGGCCGATCTCTGCATCATTTTTGCCCTGACGGACCGGGAACTTGGCCACAAGGGGATTAGCGCCTTCATCGCCGATACGGGCGCCTCGGGGTTCGAGGTGGGCCGCCTCGAGGAGAAATTGGGCCTCGGCGGAAGCTCGGCCTGCGACCTGAGATTCGAGAACCTCGAGGTAGGCGGCGAATGCCTTCTTGGCGAGGAGGGGCAGGGCTTTGAGATCGCGATGACCATCCTCGACGCCGGGCGCATCGAGGTGGCGGCCCAGGCCGTGGGCTTCTCGAGGACCTGCCTGGACGCCTCCGTCGCCTATGCCCGGGAACGCGAATCCTTCGGACGGCCCATCGCCGGGCACCAGCCGATCAAGTGGAAAGTCGCCGACATCGCGACGGATATCGACGCCGCCCGGCTCCTCTACCTCCAGGCGGCCCGGCTCAAGGACGCGGGCCGGCCCTTCTCGGCCGAGGCCGCGATGGCGAAGGTATTCGCCTCGGACATGGCCCAGCGCGCCACGAGCGAGGCCGTCCAAATCCACGGCGGGAACGGCTACATGAGAGACTACCCGGTCGAGAGATTCTTCCGCGCCGCCAAGGCGACCCAGTTATACGAAGGCACCAACGAGATCCTCCGCCAGCTCATCGCCAAGCACCTCCTCTCCTAGGCGGGCCCCCCAGGGCGAAAACTTCGGTCTCGTTCATAACGCCTTTAATAACAATAGCTTGAATGTGAGTGCCATGCGGCTTGAATCTATAAACTCACGGCTCGAATCCAAAGGCCCCTCCGCGGGAGGCCCGCCCCGAATCCGTCCAACCGGTTTCAACTACTTTTCTATCAATCTGTTATGGGTGCATGAGCGGTCTTTTCAGGTGAGGTGTAGGATGGGGTGCCCGCCGGGGCCAGCGGGAGGGGGGGGTCCCCGGCCAGCCCCTCGGACTTCGCCTCTCGCGCTTTTCTTATCCAGAGATCGAATTTTCCGGGATCAAGTCAACAATCGGGAAAGTCTTCGTCCCGCGCGCCCGGACCGGCCCCGCCGGGGGAGGACGCGCGGGATCACAGGCGGTTTTGTGATCGGAGGGAGATCAATCATTTGCGCCCCAAAATGGAGAAAATCGCTTTTTCATTAGCCGGTTATAGGCTTCCCGGCGGGAGGCGGCGCGGAGGAAGGAAAATTAGGCCGGATTTTGCTAGATTGAAAACAACGACACATTATTCCGGAAAAGAGCGGTGATGGCGTAATTCCTTTCAACCGGAACCAACATGCAACCATTCATAAGGGCTTAAAACATGGACAAGAAAATCGCGGTGCTCGGCACAGGCGCCATCGGAAGCAGCGTGGCCGCCGACCTCACGAAAGCGGAATACGATGTGACCATCGTCGACCAGTGGGCGGAGCACGTCGAGGCGATGAAAAAAAATGGCCTGCACATCGAGCTGCCGGACATGGAACTGAAAGTGCCGGTGAAAGCCTGCCACCTTTACGAAATGGCCTCGTCGAATCCCGAGTTCGACATCGTATTTCTCTGTGTAAAATCCTACGACAGCCGCTGGATGGCTGAGTTCATCAAACCCTATTTAAAGAGCGACGGCGTGCTCGTCGGCCTTCAAAACAGCCTGAACGACGATTCGCACGCCTCCATCCTCGGCCGTGAGCGGGTGGTGGGCTGCGCCATCGAGCTTTCGGCGGAAATCTTCACACCCGGCCTGGTGCAGCGTAACACCAGCCATGCGGGCACCTGGTTCGGCCTCGGCGAACTCGACGGGTCCGTTACTCCCCGGGTCAAGGAGCTTCAGGAAATCCTGAGTCACGTAGCCAAAGTGGATATCACCCAAAATATTTACGGGGCAAGGTGGACAAAGCTCCTGGCCAACTCGATGACGATGGGACCATACGGCCTCCTTGGCATCCAGAACGCCGAGGCTGTGAAGATGGACGGGATGCTTGAAATACAAATGCACCTCGGCAAGGAATCAATGGAAGTGGGCACCGCGATCGGCCATAGCATAGAACCTGTTTTCGGTCTGAACGCGGACGACTTCGCCGGCTCGGACGATCAGGTGTTGATGACGGCGATGAAAACGCTGATGAGTCATGTCGGCACACGCGCTAGAACCGCCCCGATTCAGGATCACATCAAGGGCCGCAGGAGCGAGATGGCGTTCATCAACGGCCTGGTGTCGAGCAAGGGACGAGAGGTCGGAATACCGACGCCCTATAACGACGCCGTGACCGAAATCGCCCTCGATATCGACAAGGGCAAACTCAAAATGGACAGAGCGAACTTTGAAATTCTACAGGCGAAGATAGCCGAGTCTCGTTAGGGAGCCTCCAGGAACCGCTTAATTTCCCGGGATACCAAGGGGAGGTTTCGGACTAACGGAGGAGGGTCGCTCTTCATTTTCCTGCCCGGGCGGCCGGACGTGTCCCGGCTTTCCGGCGCGGTTGAATCGCGGAGCGCGGCCCCGCCCCTCCTGTCAGACGTGAATCCGATCGTTGAGAGAAAAATCGGCCTCTATCGGGGAATGATCGCTCAACCTGTTCACCCTGGCGGCCGCGAGGTAGCGGCACCGGACCGCGTTCAGCGAATCCGAGGCGAAAATATGGTCGAACCTTCTTCCCGGGGCCTTAGTTTTCTTTCGAATCGGATACCAGCTGAAATCCCGCGCCTCCCATCCACGAAGCGCCCGGTACACATCCGGAAGATCGTATTTTCCCAATCCCGCCATGATGTTGCGCTCAGCCGCGTCCCAGCGCGCGCCGTCCCCGTTCCGGAACCGCTTCCGCGTCACGGCCTCGCCGTCCGACCGTATCCGCTGGGCCCAGGTGACGATCTCTCCCGACGGGTATTCTTCCTGCGGGGCGTTGAAATCCCCGCATAAAATACGGGGCCGCTTCGTTTTCCTGGAAAGACCCCGGTAAATTCCCTCGAGCGTTTCCACCTTCTTCCATCCATTCGTCGAGCCGGGCGGAATATAGGCGGCGTGCAAATCGAAAGAAATTTCCGGGCCTTCAATCGAGACGGACAGAAACTTTTCCTTCCACGGAACCCGGAAATTTTTCCGGCGAATCAATCCGACGGGATACCTAGAGGCGATCATCACCCCGTACCGCCTCGGCCCCTTTAACAGCGATGGATTCCGGAACGACTCGAAACTGTCATGGATGAACGGGAGTCCGATTTCCCGGAAACCTTCGCGAAACAGCGGAACGCTATTGGGGGTCACTTCCTGGAGGGCGACGAGGTCCGGTTTTCTTTTCCGAAGGAATTCCACCAGATGGGCGACCCTTCGGGTCCGGGCGTTCGTATTCCAGGAAATCAATCGCATGAATCGCTCTCTGAAAAACTGACGCGCCGCATCGAAAAGGCCCGTTTCAAATATCCGGGGTTGTGTTTAAAAACCGGTATTTCCCGAATGGTAGCTTGAATAGCGCCATTCTAGCCTCGAATGGCGTCTTCATGACAAGGCTTTCAACTGTGCGCCCGAATCGGCCCCGCGCCACCCCACGCCCCCTGCCGGTTTGCTATGATAAATCTCAGTATAGGTGGCCCGGCGTTTGGCTGGCCCGGCTTTTATCCAATAATTCATGGATGAAAACGAAATGATCCACCTCGCGCTCTACCGCCCCGCGATACCGCAGAACACCGGAAACATCGGCCGCCTCTGCGTCGGGATGCGGGCGCACCTCCACATCATCCGGCCCACCACTTTCGAACTCTCGGACAAGACGCTGAAGCGGGCGGGGCTCGACTACTGGGGGGACCTCGAATACACCGTCCACGAGAGCGCCGATCATTTCCTGGGCTGGCTGGGCGGGCGGGAGCCCTGGCTGATTACCAAGCTGGGCGACCTGCGCTACGACAAGGCCCCGTACGAGGACGGGGACGTGCTCATCCTCGGGAACGAGAACACCGGGCTGCCCGGGGCCTGGCACGAGCGCTGGCCGGGCCGCCGGGTGTTCGTGCCGATCATCGGCCCCATCCGCTCCTACAACGTCGCCAACACCGCCGCGATCGTCTTGGCGCAAGGGATGTTGAGCGTGAACGGTGGGTGAGGGGAAGATAAGTTTGAACGGCGGATGTGGCTAGACTGCCGGGGATCGTACCCGTGACTCACTCCCCCGCCATCTCCATCATCTTTCGGGCCATCCCGGCGGTGACGTTTCCGCCGGTGACGCAGGCGACGGTCTTGCGGCCGGTGTCCACCTTGCCCGCCAAAAACCCGGCGGCGGCGACGGCCCCGGCGGGCTCGGCCATGATCTTCGCGCGCATGAGCAGCGAGCGGAAGGCGCGGGCGATGTCGGCCTCGGAGACGAGTACAATCCCGTCCAGATATTTCTGGATGTGGCGAAACGGAAACGCCCCGGGCCGGACGGCGGAGAGCCCGTCGGCGATGGAGTCCCAGTAGTCGATGGCGGTGGGCACTCCCTTTTGAAGGGAGACGTAGGCGGCGTTCGCCCGCTCGGGCTGGACGCCGACGACGCGGACGTCCGGAAGCGTCTCCTTGATCGCCGCCCCTACCCCGGCGGCGACTCCGCCGCTGCTCACCGGGACGAGGACGGTCTCCACATCCGGCATGTCCTCGGCGATTTCGAGGCCGAGGCTCCCGTGGCCGGTGGTTCCCATCGGCTCCTCCCAGGTGTCGATGGCGGTCATCCCGCGCTCTTCGGCGATTCGCTCGACGGCGGGCTGGCGGCCGAGGGCGTCCTCGCCGCAAAAAACCACCTCGGCCCCGTAGCCCTTGGTGGCGGCGACCTTGTAGGGGCTGGTGCGGTCGAGCATGACGACGGTGACCGGCGCCCCCATCAACCCGCCCGCGAAGCCGAAGGCCTGGGCGAAATTTCCGGACGAGTTGAGGACCACCCCCTTCCGGCGCTCCTCGGGGGAGAGGGCGCCCAGGATCGTGAACGCGGCGCGGACCTTGTAGGCGCCGGTGACCTG